>NC_007350.1:314571-629143 GCF_000010125.1 Staphylococcus saprophyticus subsp. saprophyticus ATCC 15305 = NCTC 7292 | reverse complement strand
ATCCTTTTTATTTTCATCAACACCAATTGCACCATTATATGTTTTATGACCAGAACTAAAAGCAGTTGCCCCAGCAGCTGAATCCGTTACATTTTCTTTTGGATCATCTGGATTTGTACGTTGGTTACCTGCTAAATAATGATCAAATGCTGTTTTATCCATTTCTTTTGTTTCAGGATTATCTGCAAAATAACGGTATGCAGAGTTATATGAAGGTCCCATACCATCGCCCACAAGGAAAATCACATTTTTAGGATTTTTAGTATTTCCCATATATGAAACTTCATCATTTTGATTTGAATCTTGTCCTCCGCCTGATGCATAAGTTGGTTGTGCACTCCCCAATGCTGTACCAGCCACAATTGCACTTGCTACAGAAATAGTTGCTAACCTATTGAAGATTTTCATAAATTAATAACTCCTTTAATATGTATTATCGTGCTACACATTCAGTTTAAAACACTAGTTTTGAGTGAACATTTTAATATAGTTAATTTTCTGTAAATTAACTATATTATGAATATAAATAGCTTATTAAATAAATATGAAACCTTTTATGTTGAAATTATTTTAATAAAAAAACAAACAGAGCCTGAGACATCTATTTTTGTCTCAGACTCGTTATACTTCAATAAGCATTCAAGCTATTTCTAATATTTACTTTACTTATATCAGTTTGTCTTTACTCAATTTATGGTAGCCTTTTAAGAAAAAGAATAATGTCATAAATAATAAGAATATAATACCAATTACAACTGAAACGACGGTTTCTTTATTAAACAACATACCAATCAATACCATTATAAAGAATGCCATCGTAATATAGTTTGTTATAGCACCACCAGGCATCTTGAATGGGTGACCATCTAATTCGTCAGGATGATTTTTTCTAAATCTTAAATGACTAATTAAAATCATAAACCACGGTACCATACCAGGTAAGATTGACGCACTATATACGTAAACAAAGATACTGTCTGCACCTTTAATGAATAAAGGTAAGATAACATTTAATAATGCACCAATTAAAATACCAATTGCAATGGCAAGTACAGTCCAAATTGGAACACCATTTTTCATAACTTTACCAAAGAATTTAGGTAACATGCCTTTTTGAGATAAGTTCAATGTCATACGACTAGCACTGAATATACCTGAGTTACAACCTGACATTGCTGCAGTCAATACAACAAAGTTAATTAAACCAGCTGCAAAGGTAATACCTACTTTCGCAAATGTTGCTACAAAAGGACTACCTATGTTTCCTAATTCATCCCATGGATAAACAGTAACAATCACAAAAATTGCACCAATATAGAAAATTAATATACGCCAGATAACACCATTAACCGCACTTTTAATATTTTTCTGCGGATCTTTCGTCTCACCAGCTGTAATACCAATTAATTCCACACCTTGATATGAACCAATAACAATTGATAGCGCAAAGAAGAATCCAATCCAACCATTAGGCATGAAACCACCATGTGACCATAAATTAGATAAGCCGATCGCTTCTCCACCATTACCAAGTCCAAAGAAAATTAATCCAAAGCCAGCAACAATCATTAATATAATTGTTACAACTTTAATCATTGCAAACCAGAATTCAAATTCACCGAACGCCTTAACAGATACAAGGTTTGCACCTGCTAATAGTGCAACCACAATAACACCAGGAATCCACTGTGGTAAATCTGGGAACCAGTAGTTCATATATTCTCCAACGGCAATGACCTCACTCATTCCTACAACAACCCATTGGAATATATTACTCCAAGCTGTTAAGTACCCTGCCACTGGATGTATGTAATCACTTGCAAAGTTAGCAAAAGAACCAGAAGTTGGATGTAAGTAAACCATTTCTCCCATTGCTCTCATTACTAAGAATAAAAAGATACCTGCAATTAAATATGCGAATATCACAGAAGGACCTGTCCATTTTATAGTGCTGGTTGCCCCCATAAACAATCCAACACCGATTGTTCCGCCAAGAGCGATCATACGCATTTGACGAGCACCTAATCCCCTTTTTAATTCATTATTTTCTTCCATCATTCAAACCCCATCTCTTTCAAATATAAGTAAATTTCATTTCACTTATTATGTCGCTATTATACTATAAATTCAAAAAATTTAAACAATTATTTTGAATTATGTAAGGGTTTACATTTTCCGTCATTAATTGTATGCGATTTTAGTAAAAAAAAGCAAAGTCTTTTTTTATTATTTTATTACTTCAATCCTACATTTTTTAAATATAGGTTTTAAACATCTATATAAATAAGTTTTAAAGAAAGCACCATATCACTATCCATCAGTACTTTGCGCATGATATTCAATGATTTAGGCTCATAAGGAAAATTCATTTTATTCAAACATCACTTAAATACTTTATAGCTTATCAAAATATATTTTGTGAAAATATTCACAATTTAATCACTTCGTAGTATACTATGCTTAATTAAAGAAAGTGAGGATAATAAAGTGAACGAAAAAAATGTTAAATGGGATAAAGTCTTTTACGGTAAATCTTGGATAAATCATGTAGTAGATACAATAAGAACAAAGGATATACTTCAAAGTTTTTATTTCAAACGTTATTTACTTCGCGCCATCATGGCTGGATTTATATTAGGTGTCATCACAGTATTTGTATTACTTATTAAAGCTTCTCTTGATACACATGTTCCCACAGGTGTTATCAATTTAGTGGCTGCTGTCGCATTTAGTTTTGCGCTTGTTTTAATACTATTTACAAATTCAGAGCTACTGACAAGCAACTTTATGTATTTTACTGTTGGTTTATATTATCGCGTTATCAGTCCAACTCGTGTTTTAAAAATCTTCATGCTTTGCTTTATTGGGAATGCCTTAGGTGGCCTAGTTTTCTTTCTTATATTAAAAGGCTCTGATGTTATGACAGTTGATATGTTTACGCAATTAGAGGCAACCATTGAACATAAAACATTATCTTCAAGTTTGATAGCGATATTAATTAAAGGTATTTTTGCAAATTTCTTCATTAATATTTCTTTAGTCATTGCGATGCAAATAGATGATATTTTAGCTAAAATGTTTGTCATGATGTTTGGTGTGTCAATTTTTGCATTTATGGGTTATGAACATGTCGTATACAATACTGTCCTTTTCGCAGGCGGTCTCATTTATCATAGTAACGTATTAGCTTTAACTCCTGCAGTTATCAATCTGATTGGTGCAGGTATTGGGAATTATATCGGGGGTGGTTTAATTATAGGTTTATTCTATGCATATTTAAATGATCACCATCAATATGATCACAAAGTATCAACTAAACCAGTGAAACATTAACTTAAATACATTGTATGGTATACTCTTTATTAGATTTGATTACAAAGGAGTTTTATATGAATCAACACTTACTGAAACGTACAATTACGATTTCCATCATTTTTGGTGTGTTATTTTTCGTATTAAATTATTTTAGTGGTTCCGATAGTTCCATTGGGCAACTCATATTAAAAAGTATACTTGTCATCGTTGTCTTTGGCATTTTATATTTTGTGCTTTTCTCTATAGTAAATTCACCTGAAAGAAAATATAAATTTGGAATAACCATTCCAATCGCATTACTTATTGCAATACTCATTAGTGCGATATTCTCCGCTCTGAAAGTAGGTATTGTCATTGGCTTAATTCTCGGGATTATTGCTGGTTATGTATGGGAATTTATTGCAAAAAATAAAAATGGTGGTGACAAATCATGAGTATTATCTTAGGCGTCGTTGTTATGATTTTGTTAATCGTAAGTTTGATACCCAACCTTAAAGCTGTTAAAAAATCAAAAGAAACAGGTGAAAAGAATCCTCGTTTTGCCATTATGGTGGGAATCGATGCGATTCTACTTATTCTTGTTATCGTAACACTTCTATTTAAATTTTTATCATAGAAACATAAAATGGCTGCCGTGTTTTAACACGACAGCCTTTTTTAATATCAAAATTGATTTTGTAAGACAAAATAATAAAGTGCTGCTGCGCCTAATAAATAAACTAAAGTACCCACCATAAACGAACGGAAATGAATATGAAACGGTATCTTTTTATTAAAAATAGGTCCTAGTACTAAATTACCAATCGCTAATATGATAGGTCCACCTAAGAAAAACAATATCAAATAACCATTCATAGTATTAACCCCTATTATTTTCAAAACATAATTTTATAATCTCTTCTGCAGATAAATCTTTTCCTATATAAGCAACCTCATTAAAATCTTGTAATTCTGTCATCTCGTTTGTATTAACAATGACATCTAATCCTGCGGTAACAGCAGCCGTGGCACCATTAACAGAGTCTTCTAACGCAAGACAATTCGTAGGATTGTAATTTAGTTTTTGCACTGCTGTTAAATATGGATCTGGATTCGGTTTAATTGCTGCAACATCCTCACGTCCTACAATAATATCTATATAAGCATCTAAACCTAAGTTTTTAAATGTTGGCAGAATATCTTCTCGATAACTACTTGTTGCGATTGCCATTGGTATATGGCGTTGTTTACAATAATCCATTAACTTTTGTACAGATTCAATAATCGGTAAATCCACACTTGTTTCATGATGCTCTTCATAAATTTTATTTTTATTGTCAATACCAAGTACTTCCTCTAAATAATTATGTAATGCGGTTGCAGCACCACCAATCGATTGTCGATAATAGTCTAAGCTAATTTCATTTTGCTTATGCTGTTTTAAATGTTTATTGATGATTTCAAATAGATGTTTTTCTGTATCAATCATCGTACCATCAAAATCAAATACCACTGCTTTATACATGAATATGCCTCCAATAATTGCTTCACAATTCAATAATTTAATCGTTTCTATTTAGTAATAGCTTATCATAATTTCAAGTGTAATTAATCTTCTTTATCTTATCAATTTCACACCAAAAAAAGTGGGTACCTAAATTCACTACTTAAAGTCGTAGTGTCATTTGTGTACCCACTGTTGATTAAGATTTTAACGTTTATTCCAGTATTTTGCTAAAATTGGTCCTGTAATATTATGTACTAAACTAAATACTGCACCCGGAACAGCTGCTAGCGGACTAAAATGCACAGTCGCTAACGATACTGCCAGACCAGAATTTTGCATTCCAACTTCAATAGATACTGCTTTCTTGTCTGCTCTCTCTAGTTTAAATATACGTGCTAGCGTATAACCAAGTGTATAACCTACTATATTATGCAAGATAACAACAGCAAAGATTAATAAACCAGTTTCAAGAATCTGTGATTTACTCCCTCCAACGACTGATGCTAAAATTAATGAAATAGCAACTACAGATACAATTGGCAATGCCGTAGCAGATTTGGCCGCAAAATTTTTGAATACCTTTTGTAATATAAAACCAATCAATATCGGTATCAATATAACTTGAATGACTGACCAAAACATACTCATGAATGAAACTTGTAGCCATTCATGCGCAAATAAATATATTAATGCTGGTGTCATAATTGGCGCAAGTAAAGTTGAAACACTTGTGATGGCAACTGATAGCGCAACATTCGCATTAGCTAAGTAACTCATAACGTTACTTGATGTCCCTCCTGGACAACAGCCTACTAATATAACACCAATTGCAACTTCTGGTGGTAAATGAAATAATTTTGCTATTAAAAATGCCGTTAATGGCATAATCGTATATTGTAAAATGACGCCAATAATAACTGAACGTGGCGACTGAAATACAATTTTAAAGTCTTTGGGATCAATTGTTAACCCCATCCCCAACATCACAATACCCAATAAATATGGTACCCATCCGCTCAATGTAGCTAACTGTGCTGGAAAAATAAATCCAATAATTGCAGCAATTAACATCCATACTAAGAATGTGTTGGTGGCAAATCTACTAACTTTTGATAACATCTTAAACACTTCCCTCTATGTATTAACAAAGAAAAATGTATCATACTTTAAGCCCTCAAACAACTGAATTTTCTAAATATTCTAATTTTTTAAATACTAGTGTTTAAATTTTTTTCAACTTCATTCTATAGACCTAGTGCTTACTGTAAAAAAGAGTGGTACAATCTAATAGAAATATAAATATGTAAAAATTTAAGTGTAATAGAATATTATGATTAATAACGATAAAACACTTTATATAGATATTGGGGGTATAATATGTTTTTAGATAAAACTGAAACGTTTGTGTTAAATATTGAAGGTCTTGGTAAGCGCGCGACGAGAAAGCACTTAACAAAACTTTTAAAACAAATTCACTTTTGTAATTCTTTTAAATTCACTATTTTCAAGAAAAATAATTTATATGCTTTAGAGATAAATTTACCGAAACAACAGCTACCATATTTGATTAGCTTTTTAAGTTTTCATAATTATGCCATCTATCAAATACTAGAAAGTGCACATTCAGATGAACTGTTAGCATTAGATCACTTATTATTATCCTCGAAACGTTTTGAATTAGTCGTAGATGGTCTACATGATGCATTTATAAAAGATAAAGTCATCGACATCATGAATTTAATCAATCAAACTGACTATATCTCTTATACCTTCAATAGAAACAAGATAAATGTTTCATGTTCACCTTCTATATTTGCAAAATTAATATATTTAGTTGCAACACATAATATAGATGTACTCGGAGCAGTATACCAACCAAGACTGATGCATAAAGTAAGAATTTCATAAACTTCACATAAATTTGGAATAAGCATGACATATCGTTTTTCCTAAAATAGCGTTGACATGAACTAATTCCAATATAACTAAGTAGAGTCTGAGACAAAAATAGATGTCTCAGACCCTTTTTCATTTAGGCAGTAGATGACTGAAGTGAAAATGCGCTTATATCAAGCTATTTTCAATCCTAGTCATCCTTGCCGGGGTGGGACCACGAAATCTCTATTAGAAAATTTGATTTCTGTCCCACTCCCTAAAATCCACTATACTTTACTGCGATTCATTCACTATATTTTCAAAAGCCTCTCTTACTTGTGGCACAGACATACCTACAACGACTTGTACGTTCTTACCACTCTTAACTAATCCATGCGACATTTGGTTATGCGTAAAATACCCACTATCTTCTACTTTCTCTGGATCATTAACAGTCAATCTCAAACGTGTCGTACAATTAGTAACATCTTTAATATTTTCCTTACCACCTAAGCCCTCTAAATAATAAATTGCTTTATCTTCATACTCATTTCCAGTAGATGCAGTTGTTTTTGTTTCTCCTTTTTTATCTTTATAATCATGTTTACTATACAATTTCACATCTTCTTCATCTTTTTTACGACCAGGAAGTGGAATATTGAATTTTAAAATTAAAAATCTAAATAAGAAGTAATATATTGCTGTAAATACAAGACCAATAATTATTTGGAATACGTATGTTAGCCAATGGTTTTGTGCTAAAGGAATCCAGTTTGTTGCGAAGAAGTCTAAAAGTCCCCCGCCAAAATTACCGACAAGACCAAATCCATACATTAATGTATCCATTGTAGCAGCTAATAATGCATGTAATACAAATAAATAAGGTGCAATAAATAAGAATGTAAATTCTAATGGTTCCGTAATACCTACAACGACTGCAGTTAATGTTGCTGGTATAAGTAATGCTGCAATTTTCTTTTTATTCTCTTTAGGTGTCGTAGAGTACATTGCTAAAGCAATACCAATAGCACCAAATACTTTACCATTACCTTGTAGCATAAAGCCATAAGGAAATTGTTCTTTTAATGGTTTCGTACTCTTAGCAAACTCATTGACATGTTCGAACCATTCGGCTTTCAAACCGTGATTAACTACTACTGGGCCGACTTCAATTGGTGCATAAATGAAATGATGTAGGCCAGTTGGAATGAGCACTCTCTCTAAGAAATGGTACAACCATACACCAATATAACCTGAACCTATGATAAATCCTTGTAATGATGAAATGCCTCCTTGTACAGTTGGCCAAATAATACAAGTAATTAATGCAACTGGCAACATAACAAAGAATGAAATCGTAACAACAAAGGTCAATCCTTGGAATACCCCTAACATTTCAGGAAGACGTTTACTGTAATAGCGATTATGTATCCAAGTTATGATACTGGAGATGATAATACCGCCTAATATGTTTGTATCGAGCGTTTCTATACCAGCAATCGCTTTAAGGCCTGTTACATTTTCAACGCCTTTTTCCAAATTTGCGCCAAATGTATGTGGCCATTGCGTAAGTATTGCATTGATAAATGTATTAAACATTAAGTAACCCATTAAGGCAGCTAAGGCAGCGTGTCCCGGTGCTTTCTTAGCTAATGATAAAGGTAAACCTACTACAAAGACGATTTCCATGTGATTAAATATCGTCCAACCACCTGATTCAATCACAGACCAAATCTTAAACCAATTCGTTCCTTCTTCTGCAATACTCCCCATAATTGATGGATTTTTAAATAGTGTTGCAAACCCAAGTACAATACCAAAGAAAGCAAACATTAATACAGGTACGATCATTGCACTACCAAACCTTTTAATTGCGTTCATAACTGTGTTCCCTCATTTCCTATCAGTTCAATTTTCAAAATTTTAAACATCTATACTTTTTTATTATATTCAATCGTATTCATTGCTTATGCTTAATATTAAAGGAAACGCTTACATAAAAACAATAGTTTGACGTCATTTGGAATAATTTTGTATAATCAGATTATATTTTCAAAAGTTGAAAATATTTTCATTAAGTGTGAGGTGATTACCATTGTTTTTAGATGAACGCGTCAATAATAACTTTAATAAATTAAACGAAAATGATTTACATATAGCACATTTTATTAATACACATATTAATCAATGTAAAACGATGAAAATACAAGAATTAGCTGCGAGTACCCATGCATCCAATGCGACGATCCATCGTTTTACACGTAAGCTTGGGTTTGACGGATACAGTGATTTTAAATCTTATTTAAAATTTGAAACAGAACAATCACATCAGCTGCCTTCCGACTCTATTGAAGGATTTAAACAAGAAATTGAAAATACGTTCACTTATTTAGAGCGCATTGATTATGAACTGATTACCGATAAAATTAACCAAGCCGAAACGGTCTATCTATACGGTACAGGTTTAGCTCAGATGAATGTTGCTCAAGAAGCACAACGGATTTTATTAACAATTCATAAGAATATTATTGTCCTACATGATGTTCATGAATTTAAAATGGTCTTAAATAAAGCAACACCGAAAGATATCTTTTTTATCATTTCGCTTTCCGGAGAAACAACGCAACTTTCAGATATCACTAATTTACTGCAACTGCGTCAAAAATACTTTTTCTCAGTAACTACATTGAAAGATAACACGCTAGCACAAAAAGCAAATTATAATATCTATGTTTCGAGTAATACGTTTTATCTCGTAGATGGTATAGATTACTCTAGCTTTATCAGTTATCATATCTTTTTCGAAACATTGCTACGGAAATATAATGAACGCCAAGAAAAAGGCGAACTCAACACACACTAAAAAAAGGACTTACAAGCAATCAATTCATTTTGTACTGAACCCCAAAAGTTGTACTTTGGTTTAGTGTAATATTTCAAAGGTTTGTTTCCTAAAATTTTTAGGAGACAAGCCTTTGAATTTTGATTTAATTCTTTCATCATTATAAAAAATAATATAGTTTTGAATAGCTAGCTCCAATTGATAAAAATGATCAAATTTTTCTCCATAAAACATTTCTTGCTTCAATAATCCAAAAAAGTTTTCCATAACTGAATTTTCGAGACAATTTCCCTTTCTTGACATACTTTGAAACACTTTATTTTCAATCGTTTACTTAACCCTTCGGGTCCAAATTCTTTATATTGTGTAACCCACCTTTCGATTAAACTTTTATTCGATATTTCATATTTCTTTGTTAATGCTCTATAACCTAATAAACTATTCAAATATTCTTGAACTACCTTTAATTTAAATTCATATTTGTAATGTTTGCCCATAAAAAATACACCCCTAAAAGTTAGATTTTTAGTCCAACTTTTGGGGTGCACATCATTCATTTAGCATGCTTGTAAGTCCTTTTTTTATTTGTATTAAAATGATATTTTGTCGTTTTTTATAATTATAATTCCGCTTCAAATGTTTCTAATGCAATTTGTAGTTTATCAAATAACATTTCAAAACCATGTGCAGTAGAATCATGGTATTCTTTTTTCTTTTGCTTATATTCTAATGTTGTAAGTCTACGTTCTCTAGGAACATACGCAGTATAATTGAAAATCATTTGTGTGATGCCAGGTTCTCTTTCGAATATTTCAACTTCTATCGTATCTTCAGAATCACTTAGCTCTGGCATACCTATGGTCATTACAATATATTCAAAAGGCGTTAACGTACGATATGATCCTTGAATTTTATTTTCTTTGCCTTTTCTTACATCAATAATCGTATAGTTTCCATTTTGTTCAGCATCTACTTGGATTGATTTATTTGTTCTTTCTGTTGTCATAAACCATTGTTTAAGAAAACGTTCATCTGTCCACGCTTGATATAACAATTCTGGTTCAACTTTAAATAATCGTTCAAGACGTATCTCAACATTTTCATTCTCTACATTATATTTAGCCACGATGGATTGTTCACCTACTTTCACTCTTATTTCTATTCTAACGCATTATACAAGACTTCTAAACTATAATCATGCGAAATATGAGTGGTTTGTATGATTTTATCAAACTTTCAACAACTTTATTTTATCGTTAATAGTCAGTAAACGTCAAAATTTTGCATTCTTAAATCTTTAACAATTAGGATTAAACTTAATAAAGCATCGTGTACTACGCCGTTAGTCTATACTTAAAAAAGAGAGTCAGAAATCAAATGATACATAAGATTCCGCACTCTCTCAATTTATATTAAACTTAACAATTTTGCATGACGACTGTTAATCATCCATACATATGAAATATTCACTTCACATGATTGTTAGGGTTTATTTCTTGTCCAATCTCGGCAATCTAAAGGCGATAGCAATCAGACCACAAATCCCTAATATCATCGGATAAATCGCATACGGTACCAATTCAAACGGTGATATAGATGCCACACCTGCTGCTGCAATAAGCTGTGGACTATACGGTAATAGTCCTTGGAAACAGCTTGCAAACATATCTAGAATACTTGCTGATTTACGCGGATCTACACCATATTCATCTGAAATGTCTTTAGCTAATGGCCCTGCCATTAATATAGAAATCGTATTATTAGCAGTTGAAATATCGGCCACACTCACTAAGCCAGCAATTCCTAGTTCTGCGCCACGCTTAGATTTCACTCTATTACGCACAAAATTAAGTAACCATGTAATACCACCATTGTGTTGTATCAATGCCACTAGACCACCAATTAATAGTGCAATAATGGCAATATCCTCCATGCCAATAATCCCTTTAGAAATAGAGCTTAATAACCCAATCCAATCAAAGGTACCATAAAATAAACCTATAATTGCTGAAAGTATAATACCGCCAATAAGTACAATAATAACGTTGACGCCGAATAATGCGAGTATGAGTACAAATAAATAAGGTACTACTTTTATAAGATCATAATCGTAGCTCTTAGATGCATCAATTTGTGCTCCATTTGTTAAAAACCAAAGTACAATGACAGTAAATATGGCACCAGGTAACACGATTTTGATATTCACCTTAAACTTATCACTCATTTTTGTTTTTTGAGTTCTTACCGCAGCTATCGTTGTATCTGAAATCATTGATAAATTATCACCAAACATCGCCCCACCTACGACCGTCGCCATAGTGATGGCTGCAGAGACATCCGCCTGTTGGCTTAGTCCAAAGCCAACAGGCGCTATAGCTGCTACAGTGCCCACGGATGTACCCATAGAAAGTGACACGAACATACATATCACGAATAAACCTACAATGATTAAATTCTCAGGAATCAAAGATAGTCCCAAATTCACTGTAGATTTTACGCCACCCATATCTTCAGTTGTTTGCGAAAACGCTCCTGCTAATAAGAAAATGAGCATCATTAGTATAATATTGGAATGTCCTGCACCCTTAGTAAAAATTTCAACTTTCTTTTGAAATGATTCTTTTCTATTTAATACAAGTCCCACAATTGTCGCTACTAGTATCGCAACATTTAGGGGCATTGTAGTGAAATCGCCGGTAATGATACCAACACCTAAAAACATACCCACAAAAATAATTAAAGGTATCAGTGCCCATGCATTACCTTTCTTTGTCTCCTCCATACAAAACCAACTTTCCTTTAAGTTCAAACAGAACATCAATTTTTCTACCATTAAATAAACTTACTCAAATAAAAAACTCTTTCCAATTGAAGAAAGAGTAAACTTTGTACATTTATTCTTATCTTCTAGCATAAATGATGCTACTGGAATTGGCACACGCATAATCATGTTGCCGAAGTATCCACAGGCCAGTCCCTCCACTTCTCTTGATAAGTTATTTAATTTATTTTTCACAGTACAATATTAAATTAGTTTCGTCAATTACTGTTTTAAATTCTTGCTTAAACTTTAACAAATCTTAACAATTAGCTGATGAGCTAATGACTTCAGTCTTATCATTTATAAATTACTCTGTTGGTCGATTAATCGTAAATGATTGTCCTAATGCTGCATAATCATTTCCAGCTAAACGTGCCACAGGCGCTAATGCTTGTGCATCTATTTTACTATCATCAAAGTAAACTGCCTCATCAATGTGATACATCACAACCTCACCAATGATTAAATCTGATCCTTCTTGAGCATCGCCTAATGTAACGATTTGATTTAGTTTGCATTCCATTCGAATTTTGGCTTGTTCCACACCTGGTACAGGCACGACTTCTGATTTCACACATGTCAACTGCGTTCTTTCTAATTCATTTAGTGTTCTGTCTATAGGTGCAGCCGTTTTATTTTTTTGTTCTACAGTCATTTCATCTGTAATATGAACTACAAATGAGCCTGTTTCTTCAATATTTAACGATGTATCTTTGCGCTTTCCTTGTGAACGTGCAGTAGAAATCATAATCATAGGAGGTGCGCTGCATACAACATTAAAAAAACTGAACGGTGCAGCATTTAAATTCCCATCTTTATCCTGTGTTGTCACAAATGCAACTGGTCTTGGAATAACACTACCACTTAATAATTTATAATTCTGTTGTTTCGTTAATGTGTTTGCGTTATATTGTTTCATCCACATTTATACTCCTTTTAAAAATAATAAAAAAGCGAGACAGAAACCAAACATTGAATTTGATTTCTCAATCTCGCCCATATAACGTCGGCTATATGACTCATTGTAATATTCGCTTATCAATCTAGAAGTCACAGGGTTTAGATGATACAACTTTAATGTGATTGAATCATCTCCACATTAGCTGTGACGTTTCATATAACCTAGTCTAACTGAGTACCACCTGTCACACCATATACTTGACCTGTTGTATAACTGGATTCTTCAGCTGCCAAGTGTACATATGTGCCTGATAATTCTACAGGTTGACCTGCTCTGCCCAAGACTTCCTTTTGTCCAAAGCTCGGAATTTTAGATTGCGGTTGACCGCCAGAAATTTGTAATGGTGACCAAAATGGTCCTGGCGCAACACAATTCACACGAATGCCTTTCGCACCGAGTTCTTCGGATAGACTTTTCGTTAATGAAATAATCGCAGCTTTTGAAGCAGCATAATCATGTAAAATTGGGCTTGGATTGTAACCTTGAACTGAAGAGGTCAGCGTAATGGTTGCACCAGCTTGTAAATAATCTACTGCTTTTTGAACTGTCCAAAATATTGGATAAACATTCGTCTCAAATGTTTCTGAAAACGAAGCTGTGTCAAAACCTTTTATGCTTTCTCTATATTGTTGATGACCGGCGACGATGGTTACATTGTCTAACCCGCCAAGTTCGTTGTAAGCTGTTTCAACTAAATCGTAATTAAATTGTTCATCTCTAATGTCACCTGGAATTAAGACAGCTTTTCTTCCTGCTGCTTCAATGACTTGTTGTACTTCTTCTGCATCTTGTTGTTCTGCTGGAAGATAATTAATTGCTACATCAGCGCCTTCCTTAGCGTAAGCAATAGCTGCTGCTCTGCCTATAGCTGAGTCTCCACCAGTAACTAACATTTTATAATCATTTAAACGACCATAACCAGTATAGGATGTTTCACCGCAATCAGGCTTTGGATCTAACTTACTTTGTAAACCTGGAACTGGTTGTTCTTGTTTTGGAAAATCTTTATTTGAAAATTTAGTTCTTGGATCTTGACCTGCCATTATGAACACTCCTTAAATTATGAACTAGTTATTAAATACCCAACATTTCTATTGTCTAATACATAATTTAAGTATATTGCCTTAATTTTCATTCAATAATTTTTGTACAAAAGTAACAAAATAGTCAGGTACTTTTTCTAAAATACGTTCATCTGGGTCATATTTTGGATGATGCAAATCATATTCACTATTAGAACCAATAAAGACAAATACACTTGGATACTTATTAGAAAAACCAGAAAAATCTTCGCCAATCGTCAACGGTTTATCCATAACACTGACATTGTATCCAACTTCTTTGGCAATTGCTATTGCATCATTTGTTAATTGCTCATCATTAACCACAGCACCGGGCAAGCGGTGATAAGACGTTTCAATGTCTACGCCAAATACTTCAGCAAGTCCGCTTCCAATGGCTCTTAATCTTTCTTCAATCAGTACACGTTTATCTTCATCAAAACTTCTCACAGTACCTTGCACATAGGCTTCGTCTGCAATAACATTCCATGTATTCCCACATGATACTTCTCCAATTGTAACAACTGCATTATCAAATGCTGATAAATTTCTACTCACAATAGACTGAACACTATTAATCAACTGTCCCAATACAATCATTGGGTCTTTACCTTGTTCTGGTTTAGCAGCATGCGCACCTTTACCTTTAATTTTAAATTCGAAACGGTCTACAGAAGATGTGATAACCCCCGATTTAACCGCAAATTCTCCAATATCTAACGTTGGATAATTATGATAACTTAACACGGCTTTCGCACCGTCAATTGCACCTGTATTAGCAACTTTCACTGCGCCATAGCCCAATTCTTCTGCAGCTTGAAAAATAATGCGCACGCGTCCGTTGAGTTGATTTTCTATTTCTTTTAATCTCACTGCGACCCCTAGCACACTAGCCATGTGAATATCATGTCCACATGCATGCATCGCACCTTCATTGGTCGAAGTGAATTCATGTTTCACTTGCTCATCTATTGGTAGTGCATCAATATCTGTTCTAACTGCAACGAATTGATCACCTTGTCCAACCTCTGCAACTAGTCCTGTTTCTAATGGTAAATCTAAAACTTTAATATCATATGATGCTAAGATGCGTTTGATACGTTTTGTTGTTTCATATTCTGCATCTGATAGCTCTGGATATTGATGAAATGTTCTTCTCCAATTTATGTAGTCTTCGTATTGTGGCATTATATGTCACGTCCTTTCCTTTTATTAAACCCTTGAATCAAATAGTATAGTAAACTAACAAGCACAACCCCGGCCGCTAGGTTATTCGTACTTAAAATAATCAACATTGTAAGTACAACGATCGCCCCATGCTTTATTGGAGATACCTTAATAAATGAAATCGTTCTCCTATCAAATGTATTAAGGGAAATCGTTATTAATACAGTTGCTAGCACTGCCATTGGTATTTGACCGATAATATCTCCAAAAACGAATAAGCTAATGAGTAAAAAAGCACCCGTGATCAATGTTGATACCCTCGATGTAGCTCCCATCGTTGCATTAAATCGCGATTGACCCACAAGTGCGCTACCACCATAGCCACCAAATAAAGCGACAATTGTATTGGCAACACCTTGCCCTATCGTTTCTTTATTTTTATCACTTTTAGTGGCAGTAACTGCATCCATCATCCGCGCTGTTAATGTCGTTTGTACAACAGCAACAATTGCCATTGTCACTCCATACATGCTTGAAATACCAACGATATGCATATCATACATTGCATCTGGAAATGACAGCATCGGTACATGAATATGCAATGATGCTAAATGGTGTACATAGACAATATCTGGTTTAAGCCACCATGCACATATCGTTAAAATAATAATCGCAATCAATGGTGCCGGCATAAATCTGATATATCTTTGTGCTAACCAAATAATTAAAAAAGATGCCACCGCTATGACATAGGTCGCATTTGAAATATTTAGTATATTTTTTAGTTGCGATGTAAATAACAATACACCTAATGCATTCATAAAACCTATAACAACACCTGTGGGAATATAATCTAATAATTTATTGATTCGGCAAATACCCATCAAAATTTGTATTATTCCCATAATTAACGTAGCCAATATTACAGCGGGCATACCGTGGCTAGACATAAGCGGTGCGACAACTAAAGAAACACCACTACTTGGTGCTGACACCATTAATGTTCGATTGCCGGTCAAACTTATAACTAACATCATAAGTCCAGTACTTAGCATACCTATGGTTGGACTTACACCTGCAATAAAGGAAAAAGCAATTGCACCGGGTAGTAACGCGAGTGCCAACAAAACACCTGCAAGCATATTGGTGACTAATGCCCCGTGCCACTGATTAAAATAACTTATGTGACGCACATTCATTGTCACCTCCAAATTGCTTTAACCATATGGTATCATAATTGTCGAAATATTTAATCAACTCTGCCTAAAATAATACAAAAAAAGCCAAGTCAATTTGACTCAGCTTTAACTATTCAAATTATTGTTCTAATTTGATACGATTATCAATCAACACTTTACCATCTTTAATGACTTTTTCAGCGTGGTTAATACCATAGTGATATGGAATATATTCATGGTTAGGCGCATCCCAAATAACAATATTAGCTTTATCTCCTTGATTAATGGTACCAGCATCAATGTCAATGGCTTTAGCCGCATTAACAGTCACTGCGTTCCAAATTTCATTTGGAGATAATTTCAATTTCAAGGCAGCAATCGACATCACAAGTTGTAAGTTGTTTGTGACACAACTACCTGGGTTAAAATCTGTCGCAATCGCGATTGCGCCATCATTGTCTAACATACCTCGCGCATCTGCATAAGATTCCTTGCCTAAATAGAAAGTCGTACCAGGCAATAACACCGCGACAGTGTCACTATTTTTTAGTTTTTCTTTACCTTCTGTACTTGATGCTACAAGATGATCTGCAGAGATTGCATTTTCGTCGATAGCTAACTCTAACCCCCCCAATGGATCAATTTCATCTGCATGGATTTTCACATCAAAACCTAATGCTTTTGCCGCTTCCATATATTTTTTCGATTCTTCAACCGTAAACACACCAGTTTCACAGAATATATCTGCAAAATCAGCATACGCCTTAACTTCTGGTAATAAATCAATCATCTCTTGAAGAAAATCTTGATTAGACTCAGCATCTTTAGGTACGGCATGCGGACCAAGGAATGTGTGTTTCATGTCTAAGTTATATTTTTCAGCCAAACGATTAGATACACGTAATTGTTTTAGTTCATTTTCTTTATCTAGACCATAGCCACTTTTACTCTCAACAGCTAAAACGCCATGTTCCATCATCGTCAACAAATTCTTTTCTGCCTTTTTAAATAATGCTTCTTCAGTAGCTTTACGTGTAGCTTCAACTGTAGATAAAATGCCGCCACCTTGTTCAAGAATTTCTAAATAAGAAACACCTTGTCTTTTAAGTGACATTTCATGTTCACGTGAACCACCATGAACAAGATGTGTATGTGCTTCAACCAAAGCTGGTGAAACCACTTTATCTGTTGCATCAATTGTTTCAGTTGCTTCATAGGCATCTGAGTGCTCTCCTGCGTAGACAATTTTGCCGTTTTTAACGACAACCGTTCCATTTTCAGTAATGTTAAGTTCGCCTAACTCTTTTCCTTTTAATGGACGTTCAGTAGATTTTGGTAAAATTAGTTCTTTAATGTTTTGAATAATTAAATCGTTCATTATTTGTCTCCTTTACCTGTAATCATTGGGATTTTGATACCTTTTTCTTTTGCAACTTTAATCGCAGATTCATATCCAGCATCCGCATGTCTCACAACACCCATACCCGGATCTGTCGTTAATACACGTCCTAATCTTCTATCAGCACGTTCTGATCCATCTGCTACAACAACCATACCTGCATGTAAAGAGTAACCCATACCAACGCCGCCGCCATGGTGGAATGAAATCCATGAACCGCCTGCTGCTGTATTAATTAATGCGTTTAAGATTGCCCAATCGCCAACAGCATCAGAACCATCTTTCATACCTTCAGTTTCACGGTTTGGACTAGCGACAGAACCAGAATCAAGATGATCACGACCAATGACAATTGGTGCAGAAATTTCACCATCTCTTACTAATTTATTCAATGCTAAGCCCATTTTCGCACGCTCTTCATAACCTAACCACGCAATACGTGACGGTAAACCTTGGAAGGCGATTTTTTCTTGCGCTAAATCTAACCAACGAATTAATTTTTCATTATCTGGGAAAATCTTTCTCATTTCTTCATCTGCACGCTCAATATCTTTCGGATTTCCACTTAATGCTGCAAAACGGAATGGGCCTTTACCTTCACAGAACAATGGACGAATATAAGCAGGCACAAATCCAGGGAAATCAAATGCATTTTCTAATCCATCATTAAATGCAACCTGTCTGATATTATTACCATAATCAAATGCAACAGCACCATTTTTTTGAAATTCAAGCATGAGTTCTACATGTTTTCTCATAGAAGTTTGTGCTTCTTTAACATATTGTTTCGGATCTTTTTGGCGTATTGCTTTCGCTTCTTCTAATGAATACCCTTGAGGTACATAACCATTTAGCGGATCATGTGCACTTGTTTGGTCTGTCACAATATCAATTTTAAAACCTTTATCTAAGATTGCTTTATGTGTGTCAACCGCATTACCGACTAAACCAATTGATAATGGTTCACCCTTTTCACGAGCTTCATCAGCTAAACGTAACGCTTCGTCTAAGTCGTGTGTTTTAACGTCACAATAACGCGTCTCAATACGTTTATCTATGCGTGTTTCATCGACGTCTACGCCGATAACAACGCCACCGTTCATTGTAACGGCTAGTGGTTGCGCACCACCCATACCGCCTAGACCAGCTGTCAAAGTGACCGTGCCATTTAATTTGCCATTAAAATGTTGATTCGCAAGTTCTCCAAATGTTTCATAAGTACCTTGAACAATACCTTGTGAACCAATATAGATCCAACTACCAGCTGTCATTTGACCATACATCATTAAACCTTTTTTATCTAATTCATTGAAATGATCCCAATTTGCCCATTCTGGAACTAATACTGAATTAGATATTAATACACGTGGCGCTTCTTCATGTGTTTTAAATACAGCAACGGGTTTACCAGACTGCACTAACATTGTTTCATCTGCTTCTAATGAACGTAATGTATCTTCAATGGCTTCAAATGCTTCCCAATTACGTGCAGCTTTACCTATACCTCCATAAACAACTAAGTCTTCAGGGCGTTCAGCTACTTCCGGGTCAAGGTTGTTATATAACATTCTCAGTACCGCTTCTTGTTCCCAACCTTTACATTCAATGTCTAACCCTCTTTTTGCTTCTATTTTTCTCATGAAAAATCACTCCTTGTTTTTAATAAACATATCCTTTGTTTAACAATAACTAAAAAAACCATAGTACAAATGGTATGGTAATAAGCAATGTAAGCACGATACTTACACAAAAGCACACCTTTCTCTATATGAACCAGTATAATGTGTTATTATATAGACTACCAATATAAATAAACTAATTATTGATAGCTTTAAACTATAAATAACTAATTAAAGGAGCTTTCCTTATGAAAATCATACAATTAGAATACTTTGTTGCTGTTGTTAAATATAATAGCTTTACTAAAGCCGCTAACTTTTTACATATTAGTCAACCTTCTCTGACGACAACAATTAAAAAAATGGAAGCTGATCTAGGTTATGATCTATTTATGCGTACGACTAAAGATATTAAAATTACTGAAAAAGGCATTCATTTTTACAATTACGCACGACAACTGATACATCAATATCATCAAACTATCGAAAAAATGTACGATCTCAATATGGGACATGTACCTAAAATTAAAATATCTATTTTAGAATCGACAAACCAATGGCTTTCTCAAGTATTATCGACACATGCTAAACAATTTCCAGATCAAACTTACCTTGTATCTGAAATTCATGATCAAAATAAAATTTTTGAATTGCTCGTTAACTTTGAGAATCATGTTGCTTTCACTAACGAACAAATGAAGCATGATGATATTGAATCTATACCGCTCTATGAGGAGTCCTATGTGTTGATCACTCCTAAAAATGCTTTTCCACATTCACATACTACTTCTATTGCATCCTTGCCATTAATATTGCCAACCAAAGGATCCCAAGTTCGTAAACATCTAGATGACTACTTTAACCGTATGAACTTGCATCCTAATATCATTATTGAAGCGGATCGATTTGAAGCTGCCACGAACTTTGTGCATAGAGGTTTGGGATATGCTGTGATACCTAGAGTTTATTATCAATCATTTAATGCTAAGGATTTAGATGTCTTAGATATTCAACCTAAGTTAGGTCGTTCTATATATATTAACTACCTAAAAAAAAGAAAGCACTCATCACGTGTGCTTTCTTTCATCGAACAATGTGTTAACTATTGGAATTTTAAAGAATAAAATGATATAAGAAATTAGCTGATAATTTTGCAGTTCTGTTATCTACATCATACTTAGGATTTGTTTCAGCAATGCTAATTGTTGGGACTTTTTCATTCGGAATGATGCGTTTAGCTAATTCAAGTACGATGTGTGGTGATAATCCAAGCACACCATTAGCACTCACACCTGGTGCAAACGCGCTGTCAATAACATCCATACATATTGTAAACATGATGACATCATGATCATGTACAAAACGTTCCACCTTATCTTTGATTGGAGGAGAAATTTGGTGAAGCAATTCTTCTGAATAAACATAACCGATGCCTTTAGTTTCTGCATAGTCAAAAAGTGCTCGAGTATTGCCACCCTGTTGTATACCTAATACAAGATAATCTGTGTTTTCATCTTCTTCTAGTATTTGTCTAAAACTCGTGCCAGATGTTGAACCTGATTCTTCTCGTGTATCAAAGTGTGCATCAATATTAATGACACCAATAGAAGCGTCAGGATATGCCTCTCTCGTGCCTAGATATTGTGCATATGCAATATCGTGACCACCACCAAGTAAGAATGTTTGATTATGTTTTTTTATAGATTTGGCAACGTAATGCGCAAATTCTTGTTGCGTTTCTTCTAATCTATCATGATTGTGTTCAACGTTGCCATAGTCATTACATTACATTGTCTAATAACTGGTAAATTGGCAAACGTTTTTTTAATTGCATTCGGGCCTTCTTTTGCACCAATACGCCCTTTATTCAATTCAACACCTTTATCTACCGCGTACCCTAGTATACCTACACCATGACGTGATTCATTGTCATCATCTTCAATATTGCGAAAATTTATAGTTTGAAAGTGCCTAAATTGTGATTCATCTGTTTCACTATCAATTCTTCCAGTCCAAAGATCACGTTGTGCTAATTTATACATAATTCTCCTCCTTTAAATACTTACGGTCATTTAAAAGTATACGCTTACATTTTCCTCAATTCAATTTATAATAATATTTACCCAATTCGCATCATTATAAATTTAAAAATTCGTAATAAATATTTCAATTTCATGTTAGATTAACTCAAACTATTACATTTCAATGATAAATCGGGAATTTAATTTATTTCTATCTCATAAATATGTATAATTAGGTACAAATGATTTTTTTGAACCCTATTGGAGGTTACATAAATGAATACAAAACGTATACCAGGTTTTCAATGGGCAATGATGATTTTTATCTTCTTTATTGTTGCTTATGCATTACCTATTATACTTAAAGATTTACAGAGTTCCGTTCCATTTAAAGATTTCGTCTTTGATATGAGTACACTTGCACCATTCATAGCAGCTTTTATCTGTATTGCTATATTTTCACACAGAGGTACTCAATTAGCTAGTTTAAAATTGACTATTAGCTTAAAAGTGATTGAGCGTGCAATTTTAGCGCTTATTTTACCATTAATTATTTTTATTATAGCTATGGTATGCTTTAATATTTTTTCTGATAGTTTTGTTCTTTTACAAACAAAAGATTTATCTGTTTCAATTTCATCTATTATTATAGGACAAATTGTCATGGCTTTTTTAGTAGAACTCGGTTTCCGTTCTTATCTACAACATATTGTTGAAACTAAGATGAACACGTTCTTCGCGTCTATTATTGTTGGTTTTATGTATGCAATATGGAATGTAAACATCGCCTTTAGTTTTGACTTTGCAATATATAGTTTCCTATATTCATTTGCTTTTTCAATGATTATTGGGGAATTAATACGTGCAACGAAAGGCCGTACAATATACATTGCAACTTTATTCCATTTCGCAATGTCATTTGGACTTGTATTCTTATTTAATGAAGAATTAGGCGAAGTATTTGCTATGAAAGTCATCGCCTTATCAACTGCAGCCGTTGCTATACTTTATATTTTAATTAGTTTAATTATTCGTACAATCCTTTATTTCTTTACAAAACGTAATTTAGACGAAGTAGAGGAAAATAATTATCTTGATCACGTTAATGACACCGATGAAGATCTTACTGATGTTGGTGATGAATATAACGTGTCAGAAACCGACGAAACGCATCATTCAGCGAATGTAAATGCCGCTACAGCTGAGACATCTTCAGAAGTTCAAGATAAGGAAGATCCAACTGATCGTCATCACGAATCAAATGCATCAGACCAAGATAATCAATACAATTCGACAGAAGATACTGCACATGAGGACGACAGTCGAGCGAATATAATCTCAGAGAATACACCAAGTCCCTCATCAAATGATTCAACGAAAGTGGACGCTAAACACTCAGATTCACGTGCGAATAGTGCAGTAGAAGCATCTACTGAGAAGGCACATCCAGAATCAGACCAAGATGAAGTGAAAGTAAATTCTCGCTATACTTCAAATCGACAGTCATCTGTCGTATCTGATGCACGTACAACAATCGATGAAGAAAGTGATGAATCTTCAAGACATTTGAGTTCAGAAAGTGACGATGTAACGCAACAAGATAATCAACCTTTAGATACAGCTGATTCATCTAATGCTGATTACGAACGCTCACCTTTTGATTTGAAAAGTAAACGTGGACACCGTAGCTAATCATACTCAATATAAAATGATTCAACTGATTTTATGAATTTTAAAAACCAATGCTAAGCTATGTTTCATGACTGATAGCTTTAGTATTTGTTTTTTGTTTAATTACTGTAGCATGTAGCGATATGATATTTTCAAACGATACAAAAAGACATTGTGCTCGAATGAATAAGCACAATGTCTTTTTTAATCTATCAATGATGCTTTATTTTTAATCTTTACTCCATTCGTTGTACCAATAATGGCTTGGTCTGCAACATTTAAAAAATAACCTGTTTCTAGTACACCGATAAGGTGAATCAAAAATTCATGCATACCTGCTGCGTTGATACCTTCATTTAATACAACATCTAAGATATAATTACCGTTATCTGTAATAAATGGCACATCATCAACCATTCTACGTGTTACTTTTAATTCATCATATGCTTTAATTCGTTTAGCTACAAGTAACCAATTAAATTTGTCCACTTCAACAGGCAACTTAAACGTTTGTCCAAGATAGTCTACACATTTACTATCGTCAGCTAAGACAACAAATCTTTCGGCCATGGCATCTATTACTTTTTCTCTAAATAGCGCGCCTCCACCGCCTTTAATTAAGTTTAAGTCGTTATCAATTTCATCTGCGCCATCTATTGCAATATCGATATGATCCACATCATTCACATCAATGATATGGATACCTAACTCTTTGGCTATAAATGCCGTTTTATTAGAGGTACAGACACCTGTGATTTTTATTTGTTCTTGTTCCAGTTTCTCTGCTATTTTTGGGACAAGCAATTCAATCGTTGATCCAGAGCCAATACCAACAATCATACCATCTTTAATCTGGTCTAATGCATCATTAAATGTACTCATTTTTAACTGTTTCTTATCCATCATGCTTCCCCTTTTATACTGTACTTTTATCTTTATTGTACATGAGATTTATTAAAATACCTAGACAGAAAACTGATTTTCAAAATAAATTTATACATATACTTGCATAATTAACACATTGTTTTAAAATAATAATCAATCTATTGTTGGAGGTACAAAAATATGATTTATAAATTAGAAGCCATTTCTACTGGCAAAATACAAGATTTACCATATAGTACCAAAAGACCTATGCGTTCTGCATTAAATAAAGAAAAATATTCAGGAAAAATGTGGCTTACACATACTGGATTTGCTGAAGATGAACAAGAATATAAAGGACATGGCGGGCCAAATAAAGCCGTTTGCCTGTACAGTAAGAAAAATTATGAACTTTGGAAACATGACCTACCAGCGTTACCACCCTATGCGATGTTTGGTGAAAATTTAACAGCAACTGATTTAGATGAAGCGCATGTCTATTTTGGTGATCAATTCCAGCTTGGTGAAGCTATTTTAGAAGTTTCAGAAATCAGAGAACCTTGTTGGAAAATACAAGAAAAGTATAAAATCCCTGATTTGATTAAGAGAATGTCATCTTCTTGTAAAACTGGCTTCTATTTTCGTGTGTTACAAGAAGGCTACGTACACGACTCCGATCATTTAAAACTTATCAAATCTGCGGATGCATCAACACGTCTTTCTGTGTATGAGCTCAATGACATCTATTACAATGATAATAAAAATATTAATCGCTTAACCTATGTTTTAAAAAATCCATATTTAACAAGCGACAGGATTAGCAAATTTGAACGCTTCTTAAAACGTGCTCAAAAATAATAGCGTTTGCTGTAATTAAATTAAAATGAAATGAAAGGCGGGTATCTCATTTAAGATACCCGCCTTTCATATAGTCTATACTTAATGATTAACCACTCTCCCAAATGGTGTCATAAGTATTGACTCGTTCATTTTTATAGTTGCTTTTCAGAAATTTTATATGACGTTTTAGAGTAAAAAGGCTCATTAGCTTCTAAAATGGATGGTGCTTGATCGCCTAATAAATTAATATCGTTTGGAATACATTGCGTTTCTAGTGTAAAACCTGAGTGCGCTTTATAAATATTAAAATCACTATTCCAACCAGTTGTATCATTAAATGTGTAAATGACAATGTTTGGCATATCTGTGTTTACTTTTAATATAAAATGTTTATTTTCCACAGTCATTTCATTACCACCAATATCAAATGGATGATCAATACCACCAAAGCGTTGCATTTGTTCTTTAACAATTGCGTCTTCACTATCAAAAATATCTTTGAACTGGATATTTTGTTCTTGGAAGGTATTTACCAAACTTAAAGGTTCCATACTTTTCACGATATTGTCTTCCCCTAATAAATACATATCCAATTTTGAACTTGAAATGCTGTGATTATCAATCACATTGTTGTCTCTGTTCAAGTTAAAATATACATGATTCATCGGATTAAACAATGTTTTTTCAGTTGATTTCGCTTTATATTCTATCGTCCACTTATGGTCGACATTATAAGTGTGAATCACTTCTAAATCAATATCACCTGGAAAGTGATCATCTGCACTTTGAATTGTAGTAGTAAAAATAACCTTCACTTGTCCGACTTGTTCTTCAATTTTATAATCAAAGAAACGTTTGTCTATACCATTGGGTCCACCATGAATATTATGTACACCATTATTGGCATCTAACTCATATTTTTTACTATCTAACTCAAATGTTGCATTTGCAATTCTTCCGCCATATCGACCTACGGTTGCACCAAAATTATAAGGATTCGATTCATAAAACTCATCTGCTTCAACGACATTACCCAGTACAATATTATTATCGTCGTATTTCCACGATACAATTCTCGCACCATAATTTGTAAAAACAATTTTTGTTTCTTCATTATCAATTTTAATCAAATCGATACCATTGCTTTGACTTTCTACTTTTGCAAACATCATTAATGACTCCCTTTCAAACCTACACTTTAATAATAGGTTTTTCCATGAATAAAATTCAATCATAAATGTCGCCTTCGTTATACTTGATTCAAGGGGTTTTGAACAAGTATGAAGGCAATTATCTAATATAGATTTCGTTTACGAATATAAGATAATCATAATTTCATCATTAAAACACTGAATTGGTGCACACAAATGATCTCTAAAACATATATTTATGGTCCCTCAATCATAAAATATGCTTAGATGTTTAATTAAAAATAATTATGTAACATTTGAATACATTCAATCATTTTTTATATCTTCATATTACTCACTTATATTGTAACAATTTATTCAAATATTTATCTATACTAATCATAAATTCTATCAAACTATATAGAAAATTGTTATACATTTTTCTATTTTTACCTAATTCCCAACAAATTCATCATCTTCCAATCAATAATTATATGAATTAATAACAAAAAAACGAGCTAAGACGTCTATCATGCCTCAGCCCATTTCACAATCTAGTCATGTTATCTAGAGATCACGCAACGCCATTTGCTTAGAAAAAATAATTTTCTATCTCACTCTATTAGGTATTCATGCGTTTAACTTCTTTTAAAAATACGTTTCATTGCATTCATAAAGCCTTTATCAAAACTCAAAATCGTATTTTTGTAACTTCTTACAGCAATCCATAATAAAATAAAAATGGTAATAATGGATAAAATAACACTCACAACAATCTCCCAAACTGCAACATCAGGTGACGCTGAACGTACAAACATTACGAACGGAGACAATAGCGGGATAAAACTAGTGATTTTTGTAAGCATTGTATCTGGATTCATCACACTGAATAACGAGATATAAAATGCAATCATACTGAATAGTGTCATCGGCATCAACGCTTGGTTGATATCTTCAATACGTGCCGTAATGGATCCCAAAATAGCTGCTAATATAATATATGAAAGGATACCAATAATTAGTGAAACGATACCTACAATAGATATTTGCATCGTTAACTCGTTTGGTTCAATTTTAAATCCTTTCAACATATCACTTATATCAAATACGAAGAAACATATTAAGCCTGCCGCTACAAATATGATAATCTGTGTAAATGCCACAGCAATCACACCGGAAATCTTAGCTAAAATATGTGTGACTGGACTCACACTCGTAATAATCATTTCGATAACGCGTGACGTTTTTTCTGTAGCAATTTCCATCGCTACTTGACTTGCATAATTAAAGACAATAAAGAATATCAACATCAGTCCTGCGTATACCATTATTGTGTTAAAGCCTTTTTGCGCTTCACTTAAATTTGAATTGCTTGCTTTATCAGCAATGACTTCTGACGTAACTTTACTTTGTGATTGCAATTGTTTCAGTTCCCCTTGGGACAAATTCAAGTTCGCTGCGACGAGTTGTGTTTGAATTGTTGATAAAGAAGCTTTTAATTTTTGTTTTTGTTGTTCTGAAACTGTATCTTTACTTAAAATTTTTCCAGAAAGTTTATTATCATCTGTCATTTTGATAATGTATGCTTTATCTAATTTTTCGTTTTGAACTTGCGTTTTAGCTTGCTTCTCTGAAACTTTTTTAAATGTAGCCCCCTCGTCCAGTTGATCACCTTGACTTTTTATTACTTTATAAATTTCATTGTCAGATGAAACAACACCGACTTTATCAGGACCATCATCAAACAAATCAATAATCTTATTCATATTAGATGCTAAGAGCATTAAGACAATAACCAATCCAGTAAAAATCATAAATGATTTCGTCTTGACTTTGTTCTTGTACGTCAGTGAAAATGTTGCTAAAAATTTATCCATTAACGTCACCTACTTTGTCTATAAATATTTCATTTAGTGAAGGTTCTACTACCTGGAATCGTTTCACAAAGCCATATTGTTTCACTATGTCATAAATTTGTTCTGCGACGGATTCTGTCTCTATCATTACTTTAATCTCTCTCTTATTTCTGTCTACCTCTAGGACGCCATCTACTTTATCAATTTCTGGCATTTCGTGATCTGTTTCAATGACTACACGTTTGTTGCCATGATTCGTTTTCACTTCATCAATTGGACCCGATACAACAAGCTCTCCCTTATTTAAAATACATACGTTATCGCATAGTTCCTCAACATGTTCCATTCTATGAGAGCTATATATAATTGTCGTACCTGCATTGTTTAAGTCTTGAACCGCCGACTTTAGCAATTCAACATTCACTGGATCCAAACCACTAAATGGTTCATCAAGAATAAGCAACTCAGGATCATGTAGCATACTTGCTAGTAATTGAATTTTCTGTTGATTCCCTTTAGAAAGTGATTCGATTTTCTTTTC
Source organism: Staphylococcus saprophyticus subsp. saprophyticus ATCC 15305 = NCTC 7292 (assembly GCF_000010125.1). Classification (NCBI taxonomy): domain Bacteria; kingdom Bacillati; phylum Bacillota; class Bacilli; order Caryophanales; family Staphylococcaceae; genus Staphylococcus; species Staphylococcus saprophyticus. The sequence continues at coordinate 600,496 of NC_007350.1, read as the reverse complement.
TCTATTTTCTGTAATATCAAATCGTTTTAACCAGTAATCAATTGCTTTTGTAATATCTTTAGATGCCATGCCTTTTAATGTAGCTAAATAACGTAATTCGTCTTCTACTTTCATCTTAGGATGTAAGCCACGTTCTTCTGGTAAATAACCAATACGATTATATAACGAGCGATCGATTACTTTATCATTATATGTGATGCTTCCCTTTGTAATGGGTGTCAATCCTAATATCATTCTAAATGTGGTTGTTTTCCCAGCGCCATTTCTTCCTAAAAATCCTAGCATCTTTCCTTTTTCTAAGGAAAGTGACATATCGTTTACAGCAGTAAAATTTTTATACTTTTTTGTTACATGGTCAATTATTAATGACATACGATTTCGCCACCCTTCTTATATAAATCCTCTACTCTGATGATACCATTTGTCTTTTGAAATATACATTTTTAAATAAATCACACATATTTATATTAATAAGACTGTATTTCTCAATAATCCAATATCACAATGATCTTAACTTTACATTATAATATGTAAGCACTATCATAAAGATAAATGAAGTCTCTAGGCTTATTCCACAAACTGATTAGGGGGCAATGCAATCATGACATATAGTATCGGCATCGACTATGGTACCGCTTCAGGGCGCGTATTTTTAGTAGATACAACAAATGGTGAAATTATTTCTACATATATAAAAGAATATCCACATGGCACCATTTCAGAATCATTAAATGGTACCGAATTACCGCACAATTATTTTTTACAACATGCAGCAGACTACACTTCTATATTGGAGGAAGGCGTTCAGTACGTCTTAAAAGATAGTCAAGTTGATCCTAAGTCCATCATTGGCATTGGTATAGATTTCACCAGTTGTACCATCGTGTTCTTAGATGATGACTTCAAACCTTTACATTTACATCCAGATTTAGAAGATCAACCGCATGCTTATGTGAAACTGTGGAAGCATCATGGCGCTCAAGATGAAGCAACCTACATGAAACAAGTAAGTGATAAGGTAAACCCATCCTGGTTAAATTTTTATGGTCATAACGTAAACAGTGAATGGATGATTCCTAAAATATTAGAAGTTAAAAACAAAGCACCAGAAGTTTTAGAACGTAGTGCCTATATCATGGAAGCTGGAGATTATTTAGTCAGTTTATTAACTGATAAAAATATTCGCTCTAATTGTGGCATTGGATTTAAAGGCTTTTATAACGAAACAGATGGCTTCAATTATTCCTTTTTTGAAGCTATCGATCAGGAATTACCAGAAATTGTTAAAACAAAATGCGAATCACCCGTAGTCAATATCGGTGAAAGCGCTGGTAGTTTGAGCCCATATTATCAAAATCTATGGGGCCTTACAGAACAAGTACAAATTTCTCCGTATATCATTGATGCGCACTCCGGTGTACTCGGTGTCGGCGCAATTGAACAAGGTGAATTCACGCCTGTTATCGGTACAAGTACATGCCATCTGATGCTCGATCCAAAACAAGAACCCATACCTGCAATTACTGGTTCAGTTAAAGATGCTATCATTCCAGGTCTTTATGCATATGAAGCTGGACAAGCTGCTGTTGGTGATTTATTTAATTATTCTGCCAGCCTCGCACCAAAATCTTATGTAGACCAAGCTGAAAAACAAGGCCTTTCTATCCTTGGATACTTAGAGAAACTGGCTGCTGATATATCAATAGATAAACAGCATGTAACCGTACTCGATTGGCATAATGGTAACCGTAGTATCTTAAGTGATAGTAAGCTAACAGGTAGTATCTTTGGTTTAACACTGCAAACACCATTTGAAATGATACACAAAGCTTATTTAGAGTCTACAGCGTTCGGAACAAAAATGATTATGCAACAATTTGAAAACAACCACATTCCCGTAGAAACAGTATATGCTGCCGGTGGTATTCCTATAAAAAGTGAACTTTTAGTTGATATTTATGCTAATGTGCTAAATAAAGAAGTGGTCGTTATTGATTCAAGTAACGCTACAGCGCTTGGTGCAGCTATGTTGGGTGCAAATGTTGGTGGCGCTTATCCAACCTTAAAAGAAACTGTCAAACATATGAAGCAACCTGTTTATTATCGTAAACAACCAGAAGCTAAAAAAGTTAAACAGTATGCGCTTTTATTTGATCGTTATAAAGCCTTGCATGATTTGCTTGGTAAAGAATATCCACAATTATCTTATATTAATTAAATTATAAAGAGGGCTGTTTCAATTATATGAAACAACCCTCTTTATAATTTATGGCATTTAATATTTAAAATTATCGTCTTTTTTAGTAGCGTTCTCATCACTAGTGTTAACTTCTTCACTGAAAGCATTCTCTTCACTATTCACGTGTTTCACATTTGTGTCTTCGTGTATAGGTGCGTCTTGATTTGCATATGTGTTAGTAGATGATTTAATATGATTGCCATATTTATGACTAGCACCATATTTATTCGTTTTTCTTTCACTATCAAGACAACAAATCACTAGCATGTAGATGCCAAGTGCTATATAGACAAGGAAAATAATAGCAAAAAATATGATATATACTGGATTATTATATTCAGGATCTTGAATATTCACTACAAATAGCACCGGATAACTTATAACAATAACACCTAGATATATTAATGGCATGAGCATGGTTCTTCCCGTATCATGAAATCTTCTGATTAAAAGTGCCCATCCTGGAATTAATGTTGCCAAACTGTATATTAATGCGTAACAAATCGATAAGAATAATAATATAACTCCTATAGCAACCAATTCTTCAGAACTTGATGCTGCGCCTGATACAGTCATTATTAAACCGATGATATACAAAATCAATGCTGGCATCATAAAGATGATGTTCCATAATGCCATGAACCAGTACTCGCTACGACGTGAACGGCCTTTGAAATTAACATAGTTTTTCCAAAATAATTTGAGTGCCTGACCAAATCCAATGCTTCGTTCCATACTTTCCCCTCATTTCATATTCATTTTGTTTTCAATAAGTTTTGTCATATACTAGACTTTAACCAAAAGCATATGCTAATTCCTATTAATCTTATAATAATTAGTGTAACAAATAATCATGTACATAGTAACACAATTTTACAAATATTTTAAAAACATCTAAAAAAATTTAATTTCATATAATTAAAAGTGGAGGGCATCTAATGGATTTTTTACAACGCGATACCGTAACAATTGCTAAAGACTTACTCGGCGTAAGAATCATCTACCACGATGAACTACAAACCTTTACAGGTTATATTGTAGAAACAGAGGCATATATAGGAACAAAAGATCGTGCTGCCCATGGTTATAACGGAAAGAGAACACCTAAAGTTGAATCATTGTATAAACAAGGCGGCACTATTTATGCCCATGTCATGCATACACATCTACTCATTAATTTCGTTACCCAATTGGAAGGCCAACCTGAAGGGGTATTAATTAGGGCAATAGAACCCGAAGAAGGTATAGAGTTAATGGCTATTAATCGAGGAAAGAACGGTTTCGAACTGACTAATGGCCCAGGTAAATGGACTAAGGCGTTTAACATACCTAGACATTTAGACGGATCCAAATTGAATGAAGGTCGGCTAAAAATTGATACAAAAAATCGTAAGTATCCTAAAGAAATTGAAGCAAGTGGCCGTATTGGCATACCTAACAAAGGGGAATGGACACACAAGCCATTAAGATTCACTGTAAAAGGAAACCCATATATTTCACGAATGAAGAAATCAGACATGCGACAACCAGAATATACTTGGCGCATATAAAAAAATAAAGGACATTCAGAATATGTTTTTAAAACGCATATTGAATGTCCTTTACTTATATAGTTCTTTTCCAAAACATAAAGTAAGTGTCTAATGAGAGACAGATATATTTATGCTATTTTTGCTTTTTATCTCGATCCAATAGTCCAAATTGAATTGTAATGATTGTACAAATTACAAAAATCACAGGATAAAATGAATATTTTAAAACTTCTAAGTAAGATACATCACCGTATTGTTCTACCATTAACATCCCTGAGTCATGAGGTAATACCATTAATGCACAACACGCGAAAATATCTAGTAAACTTGCCATACGTTTTGGTGGTACTTTATACTCGTCACCGATTTCTTTTGCAATTGGCGCAGAAATAATAATAGCCAATGTATTGTGTGATAAAGCTGCTGAAAGCACCCCAGACATTAAACTGATAACATACTCAGCACTCTTGCGCCCTTTTGCTTTTGTCTTCATAGCTGTAATAATCCAATCTATACCACCGTAGTAACGAATTAATGCCACAAGACCTGATACTAAGAAAGCAACGAGGAAAATAGTGAACATACTTTCCATACCATCACCTATTGCTTTTGTAAATTGAAATACGCCCATTTGACCTTGCACCATGCCAAGTACGCCAGCCATAACGATACCAATAATTAATACAAGTATTACATCAAGACCAGCAATCGCTGCTATCAAGACGAAAATATAAGGCAAAATATTGATAAAATTAAAACTTAAATCTCCTTCTACTTTACCTGTTCCTCCTACAACAGCATAAAAAATAGCTGTAATAATAGCTGCCGGTAAAGCAATTAAGACATTCATCTTAAATTTATCTTTCATTTTCGCACCGACACCATTTGTTGCTGCGATCGTCGTATCAGATATAATAGATAAATTATCTCCAAAATATGCACCTGCGATCACCGCTGCACCCGCCGCTGCAACACTTAAATCTGCAGCTTGTGCGACTGCAACACCAACAGGAATGAATGCTGCCTGTGCACCAGTTGAAGTCCCTAATGTTAAGGCCGCAAAACCACTCATGATAAATATGCCGGGGATGAGTAAACTTGGTGGAATAACAGACAGACCCATATTAACCATCGCAGCCTTGCCACCCATTTCTGAAGTTACAGTAGAAAATGCACCCGCGAGTAGTAAGATTAATCCTAAATTTACTATGCCTGAATTACCAGCATGTTCAGTAAAAATTTGTACTTTTTTTGTGAATGCTGTTTTCCTATCATAGCAAGTCCACGCAATCACAATACCTATCATGATTGCCACATGTCTCGGTAACTGATCGAACGCATCCTCTTTACCCATTATCGTGAAAGTAATCCCTACGCCAATATATAAAATTAAGAATATCAGCAACGGCAATAAGGCTAACGCCCCATATTGTTTTTCACTTCGTAACGACTGTTCCATATATATACTCCTTATAACCTAGTATTTTCATACGATATATAGTAAATCAAAAAAGGAACAATGTCATTGAATTGACATTATCCCTTTAAAATAAGCATATTATTTATTTAATTAACGCATCACCCGTATCTGTCTTAATCATGATCACATGATGGCCGTTACCGACTTTTTTATTTTCAAATTGTTTGTCTTCAATATTTAAATTACCAGTATCACTACTATACTCAATTTGACTGTTTTTAGGTTTATCCTTACCATATATTAACTCTACATTACCAGTATCTGTTTTAATTTGCATAGGTTTATCCGCTGGTGTATCTTTCATTAAAATATCACCGGTATCCGTTTTGAAACCACCGTGTTGAAATTGCGTTTTGTTCAGTTTAATGTCTGATGTATCACCAGACGCAACCAATTGATTGAACTTACTATCATTGATGGTCAAATCCATTACATCTGTATTCAACTGTGCTTTATCCGCATTGATATCATTTAAAGTTGTACTACCATCATCTGAATGTACCTTTAAATTTTCTAAATCTCGAGGAACATATATAGTCATATCATTATATCGCATGTCTAAAAACGAAATATCCACATTTGATTGTCCTTTGTGGTCACTTACCGTTAAGTTGCCATTTTTAACTTTTGCATGAATCTTGATTTTTTCATTAGAACCTTTTGATAATACCTTAAACGTTTTACCTTCTTTTATTTTCACATTACTATGTTTTAAATCTAAATCTAATCCTTTAATACTTTTATTATTATAAGTTTCATTAAAATTCGTTGTAATTTGATTTGCTTTTTTATGTTCAATTTTAAATTGTTGAACTGCACCTACTGCACAAATCACTGTTATGACTAAACCAATAACAAATATCCATATCAATGATTTTTTCATCTCGTAGCACTTCCTTTCACTACATGGATATTCCATTTTAGATATTTAACACAAAGTACATAAAATCCTTTTGTAATAAGATAAGTAATGACGAATAGTATGAGTCCTAAACCAAACATCGTGCCTGTCACAAAAACATCTAATAAGACAACTGCTTCAAACCCTTCTATAGCACCTTTAATTATAATACCTATCGGTGAGAGTATGAGAGATATCGTCGTAATGATTAATGAAATAACCACACTTAATAATATGATAAAAGGAATCGTTATGACGAAAAAGTTTAATATACTTAAACCCATAACAGCTAATGTAGCATGACCCACATCCCCTAATTTATTACTTTTTTCAGCCTTGACTATCGCAGCATTTGCATTTAATTCTTTCGCTAATTGTCTCGGATTGCCTAATTCATCAGCGATTTGTTCTTCGGTTTTTCCTTCTTGTAATCCACTATAAAAATGCGTGTCATATTCATTAATAATATCCTGTCGTTCTGTATCATCTAAATTTTTCAGTAGTTTACGCTAAAAATATAACACACTACTGTACATTGCAAGGTACTGATCAATGTTTTTTCTCCATTACTATATAGGTTGTTTAAATTGGCAACTATTGTTTTATTATAGGTCAAACTATCATTCTAGTTTTAAAGAATGTATAATGATGCTTGTATATTTTTGTAAACGTTTACTTAATATGAAATCATATTTAAATAATTACATAAAGTTAATGAAATAAAGGGGGTCTATTAATGCTAGAGTTAGATGCAATTACCACTTTAGCACTTGCAAGTATTTTATACTTACTTGGTGTATACATCGTCAATCATGTAAATATTTTGAAAAGATTATGTATACCAGCGCCGGTAATCGGAGGACTATTATTTGCAATTGTTGTCGCAATTTTGAAGTCAGCAAGTTTGTTAACAATCAAATTAGATTCAGAATTTATACAGAATTTCTTTATGCTCGCATTTTTCACAACGATTGGCTTAGGCGCTTCGCTTAAACTACTAAAATTGGGTGGTAAAATACTTATATTTTACTTTATCTTCTGTGGCATATTAGCAATTTGTCAGAATTTAATAAGTGTTTCGTTAGCAAAAGTACTCAATATTTCGCCATTACTTGGCTTAACTGCGGGTTCTATGTCAATGGAAGGCGGTCATGGCAATGCAGCTGCATATGGACAAACGTTACAAGGCATAGGTGTCGATTCAGCATTAACGGCAGCATTAGCCGCAGCAACACTGGGTCTTGTCGCAGGTGGGTTAATTGGTGGCCCTGTAGTGAAATTTTTAATTAATAAATATAACTTAAAGCCTGAACAAGCAGAAGAAACTACGCAAGATTATTCTGAAAGTGATAGAAACGAATACTTACACAATCGAATGGCGCCTACTACCGTATTTTTACTACAATTTACAATTGTAGCTATTTGTATGGCCATTGGATCCTATTTAGGAAACACATTTACCGATTTAACAGGTATCAATATCCCTATTTATGTTGGTGCAATGTTTGTCGCTGTCATAATCAGAAATATCTCAGAATACAATAATCTAAAAATAATTGATATGAAAATCATTGATCGTATCAGTGATGTATCACTTAGCCTATTCTTATCCATTGCTTTAATGAGTATTCAACTTACTGAAATATATCAATTAGCAATACCGTTAATCATCATCGTACTAGTTCAAGTTTTATTTATTATTCTGTTCTCGGTCATCGTATTATTCCGTGGCTTAGGCAAGAATTACGATGCTGCAGTTATGGTAGGCGGTTTTATTGGTCATGGTTTAGGTGCAACTCCAAATGCTATGGCAAACTTAGATGTTATCACTAAAAAATATGGCGCATCTCCTAAAGCATATCTCGTAGTACCAATTGTCGGCGCATTCTTAATTGACCTACTTGGTGTACCAATAGTGACTATATTTATCAATGCCTTTAAATAGATAACTTACAAATAAATTTTAGTAGCACTTATTAAGCTTTTTTGAAATATTTTTAGAAATGACAATTATTTTGTATTGAGCGCTTTTATTATTTGCTTTATTTAATACAATAAATACCAATCATGTTTATTTTATATACTATTACATTGATAGTGATTTATGCCGAAATTGTGAGTATAGTACTTGTTGAAGATTATATGCTAAGACAGTATCCGTGAAAATTATGGGTAAAAAACTGCCAACAAAATCAAAGATTTTGTCGACAGTTTGTAGCAAGTAATTTAAGTGTTTGTATAAGTACTTGTCATTTATACTCCAATCTCTTATCACACATTTAAGCAAGCCGAGCATTTTTGCCGTGGCTTGCTTAATTTCGTTTTATTCTATTATTTTGAACTTTTCAAATTATCTGATGTCTAAACCTCTTTGTTCAATCCATGACTGTAATTTAGGACTAAATACCATTTGCGTTTGTTTTAAATCTTTTATTGTTTTGACATCAAGCATGGTCATAATCTTCTTCATATGATCTGTAAATTGTTCAGTATAATTAAGTGTTTCAGTAATACCATAGTTTTCAACTTGATTTAAAAATGGGCGTGACATCCCGACTGCGCTTGCACCCAATGCCAAACATTTAACTGCATCTAAAGGTGTTCTTACACCACCACTGGCTAAAATATCCATATCTTGTTGATATGAAGCACTTTCTAACAGTGATTCAACTGTTGTTTGTCCCCATAATCCTAAATAATCCATATCTTTGTATGTGCGTCTTTCATTCTCAATATCCACGAAATTTGTGCCACCTCTACCGCTAACATCGACGTAGCGTACACCGATTTCATTGAGGCTCTTAATAGTTTCCTTACTCATACCAAATCCTACTTCTTTTACAATCACTGGCACGTCTACGCGTGAGACGATTTGTGCTAAGTTTTCCATCCAAGTAGAAAACGTTCTATTACCTTCTGGCATTACAAGTTCTTGTGGAGCGTTCACATGAACCTGCAGTGCTTGAGCATCGAGTAATTTTACAGATTCAACCGCTTTATCTACAGGGACATCTGCACCAACATTACTGAAAATAATACCATTCGGATTCGTATCTCTGACAATACTGAAAGATGATGCCATTTTACTATTTCTTAATGCAGCATGTGTAGAACCAACTGCCATAGCGATACCAGTTTCACGTGCTATTACAGCCAATTTTTCATTGATTTGCTTCGTCCATTCACTACCACCAGTCATAGCATTGATATATAAAGGTTGATCTAGTGTGAAGTCTTTTAACTGACTTGTTAAATCAATATCATCGACATCGACACTAGGAATTGAATGATGTACAAATCGTATTTCGTCAAAATCAGAAATCGTGGCATCTCCTTGTGCCATCGCAATTTCTACATGTTCATTTTTTCTTTGTTCTCTTTTATTATCGCTCATCTTTTGCTCCTACTTTCAATCATTTTATAATGCTTTGATATATTAAATAATGTCTTAAATTACATACTAAAACCATTTTTCTTTTTTAAAATAATAAATACATCCTGCACTGATCGCCAACATAATACCTAATACAATATAGTAACCATAATGCCACTTTAACTCAGGCATATTGATAAAGTTCATGCCATATATACCTGTAATTAACGTTAATGGTAAGAATATCACAGATACTAGGGTCAGTATTTGCATCACACTATTCATTTTAAATGAGGTATAGGACGAATAATTATCTCTTATTTCAGTTGTCACTTCTTGTGCAGTTTTTAAAATACTTTGTTGTTTAATAATATGATCCTCTATATGTTGAATATACATATGATTTTTACTATCTACAAGTAATAGCTTACTTTCTTTAATATTATCTATTAATTCGTTCATAGGGTATATAATGCGTTTCAATTTAATAATGTCACCACGAATTTTAAATACATCTTCCATGATACCTTTAATGGATTGACTGTTTAAATTTTGGTCTTCGAATTCAAACACTTTATCTTCGATGTCATAAATGTGTTTAAAATAATCATCTACCAATTTATCTAAAATATACAGTGCCACATCAGACGTATCTAAATCTTTATTAAATTGATGTTTAATCATTTGTTCTACATCTTCTAATATTGAAAATGGTTTGTGATGGTATGTAATCAAAATATTATCTTTGATAAACAAATTTAACGCTTTATCCCTATTAAAAGGGGTATCCATACTATGAAAGACGAGATATTGATATGTTTCATAGGCCTTATATTTTGCTCTCGGTGTCCCTTTTATCGTATCTTCAATTTCAAGTTTATTAAATTTAAATTGTGATTGTAATACTTCGTTTTCAATTTCCGTTGGGTCATTAAAATCATACCAAATCAGCGTAGCTTCTTTTGGTATTTCATTATAGTGAGCTACCTGAACGAAAGGTTGTTCAGAAGTTTGATATTTAATCGTTATACTCATTATTCCCCTCCCGAAATCGTTTCCTTTATTTTACCATGAAATAGTATGTGTGTATGTTTTAGATTTATTTCGTTAAGCATACTTTAAAACATGTTAAACTTTAATTATATATTTTCAAACTTTGAGGAGTTGTATTCATGAAAAATCCTTTCACAGTGATTCAGCAAGTGAACGAAGATATGATTGATCACAATGGTCACATGCATGATGCTCATTATAATATGGTCTTTAGCGATGCCATTAACCAATTCAATTATCAACACGGATTATCCTTGGAAGAGCGTGAAGCCTTAAACTATACACTATTTACAGTTGAAGAACACACGGCCTACCTTTCTGAATTAAAGAAAAACGAACGCTATCACATTACCATCTATTTATATGATTATAATGAAAAAAGCGTCCATTTCTTTTCCATAATGACAAATGAACATGGTTCAAAAGTTGCTACGAATGAAGCACTCATGTTAGGTATTAATCGTGCAACTAATAAAACTGCACCTTTCCCAGAACAATTTGCACAAGCAATTATCAATTATTATGATAATCAACAATTAATTGAATGGCCAAAACAATTAGGCCATCGTATTCGGATTTCAAGAAAAGGAGTTTAGATATTACTATGACAAATCATATACATTCAGCAGTAGCATCACAATTGTATGATTTATTCGATGATACTAAATATGAATTAAGCGAATTAAATCAAAGTAAGCAACTTGTATTAAACGGACCAGACAATAAATTAATTAAACGTGGTTTAGATATCAGTTATTTACAAGGTCAGAAGAAAGCGATTGATGCCATAGATTCAATATTAAAAAATGATTCTGACGATGCAGCTTTCAAGCTTAATTTTACGGAATTTAGCACTCAAGTCATCAAATCATTCGAATCATCTGCAGCTAAGTTTAAAAGCCTTGCGCTACCCACCGAAGACTATGATGTAGTACTTGCACATCATTATTCATTAATGGGTCAAAAATTAATTATCGACACAGTTCACACAACGATATTAAACCAAACATTTTAATGACATGCGCAACAAACCTAATGTAGCGTAAAGCTATAAAACTATAATCACAACCTAATCACAGGTCGTTGTATGACAACAATATATGCATTTAGATTCGCTATTTCTAGCCATATAGCATTTTATTAATGATTATAAAAAAACAAGCTTTGACATCCATGTTTCAGCTTGTTTTAAAATATTTAGTTATCTGTTCATTCATCTTTTAACGTTTCTACGATTTGCTTAACCACTTTATGAGACTCTCTTATAGGTAATAAGGGGAAAGCATGAATCATTCTTTTATATTCATAAAAATGTATTTCTTGTGATTTATCTGCTAAAATATGTGCAAATCTTTGCATGTCTGGGAGGTAAATTTCGTATGCACCGCCAAACATATATATCGGTGGCAAATCTGTCAGTTCTCCATAAATTGGTGACACACGTGCATCGTCTAATGGCAGATTATGAGACCATACGTTTAAAATGCGTTGTACGCCATCTTTATCAACGATGACATCTTTTTTATCTAGTGATTCCGTGATACCTTCATTATCCAATTGGGCATCTAGTAACGGTGAAAACAAATATAATTTACTTGGTAAAGGGCGTTGTTTTTCCTTCAGTTGTTGCACAAAACTTAGTGCTAAAGCAGCACCAGTGCCATCTCCCATAATGACAATAGCATCACTATCCACTTCAGTTAGCAATTTATTGTACATCTCAAATATAGCATTATAAGTATCATCTATATGAAACTCAGGTGTCTTTGGATAGATTGGCATGACAACTTCACTTAATGTACTTAATGAAAGCTTATCCATAAATCTCCAATGAAAAGCAGATGGCTGCAATGTATTATAACCACCGTGTATATAGAGTAATTTTCTTTCGTGGCTATGTCTAAAACGAAATCTAAAGACTTGAATATCCCCTAGCATTTGTTTATCTAAATCAGATTTAACATTCAATGTTTCAGGTTGTTTATGTTTTTTTTCATTAATTTTCTCGCGATCATTTAAAAATTGCTCAAAAGCTTCATCTGAACTAAAAATAATAGATCTATGAGGTAAGAGGTACTTATTCACAAATTTAGTTGTCAGTCTTGATTTCATTTATAATCCATCCAATCTAAGTTTATTCTCCAAGTATTTAGAATGTTTCATTTTACTTACTAATCAAAATTCATAGTATGGTAAAATTAATACAATGACAAAAAAATACAGTTATAATATAATTTGAGTTCCCTAATAATCGAATCTATCAATAACTAGTTATCACAGTTATTGCATATTATAACAAAATAGAAACAAAAGTCATAAAATATTTAGATGTAGCATTCTACAGTAATGAAAGGAGTATCCTATGGCAGAACAGAACCATCAATTTAAAGATTTTGAACATACCCTAACAAGTGAACCCATGCAACGTGGGATGCGTTTTGAAAAAAAAGAAAAAGTCTTGGGTAAGTATGCTTATCCAGATTATTGTCCTTATTTTAATGGCCATAACGGGTTATAGCATGTTTAAGGAACCTATTTTTAATTTAGTCTTCGCGCAAGAGACAATCAATTTTCATAAACTCACTAATTTCCAAACTACTATAAATGATATTTCTAACTTAAATATTAATGTCGCCTCAATCGATAATTTACAAACGAGTATCGATCGATTAATCCTAGTATTTTACGTGTTCTTTATCGCCTGTATTTTAAGTTTAGTCTTAACTTTCTTTACTTTACTATTTAACAGAACCGTATTAAAAGTAGTAAATATGTTTGTCATCGCGATTATGTTAGTCATTACATTTGGTTTTTCTTATCTAATTAAAAATATTGCTTCTAGAATTTCAGACTCAATGAATCAATATTATATTTCAGTTAAACCTACCCAAATCTTAACTGAAGCTGATGCAATTCATAATGCTTTTACATTGTTAGGATGTAGTATCGCGCTCGTATTAATTAGCATGTTTTTCAGAAATCGTATAGTGCGTAAATAAGCTTATCGTCATCTATTTAAAAACATACTGTAAAAGAAAAAGCCGCTTCCAACATTTAAGTTGGAGGCGGCTTTTATGTTAATCAAAAAATATGATTTAATTTTCTTTAGACATATAGTGATCTTTACCTTTTAAGAATAAACTTAAAATAAATGCAAGTGCACTTAGCGCTGTTGCAATTAAGAATGCACTATTGACACCATTGATAGAAGCTAGTTTTTGAACAAATTCTAGCACTTGTGAAGTTGCCATTTGTTCGCCGCCTAACGCTTGCGCCATTTCTTGTAAACGATCTTTAATAAATGGGTTCGTTTTATCTAAATCTTGTGCGTAACCTGCAGCATATTGCGTTGTTTGTGTAGACATCACTGTCACTAATAACGCCGTACCAATTGAACCTGCAAGTTGTCTTAATGTATTTGATAAGGCATTACCATGTGCAATTAATCTCTGTGGTAATGCATTCATACCAGCTGTCATAATTGGCATCATAATAAAACTCATACCAAAAGAACGAATAATATAAATAAGCATTAAATGACCATAAGTCGTATTCATATTTAATTTCGTTAATTCCCAAGTAGCATAAGTCATGATTGCAGTACCTACTAATGCCAATGGTTTGATACCAATTGTGTCTAATAATTTACCAGCAATTGGACCCATAACACCCATAATCAAGGCACCAGGTAGTAATAACAGACCTGATTGAATTGGGGTAAAGCCTCTTAAGTTTTGCAAGTAAAGTGGTAAAAGAATCATACCACCAAATAAACTCATTGTAACGATCATATTGATGACTGTTGTTAACGTAAATCCTGAGTATTTTAATACTTCCATACTTAACATAGGCACACGCATTGTAAGTTCTCTGATGACAAATGCAATAATAAAGATAACACCTAATATTAAGGAAATGACTACGATAGGTGAACTCCAACTATTGTTACCTGCTTCACTGAATCCGTAAAGTAACGCGCCGAAACCAATCGTACTAAAGATAATTCCTGGTACATCGGCTTTTGGATTTGTTGTTACTTGATATACTCTAAACCAAATATAAGCAATGGCTAAAGATACCAAACCAATGATGAACATACCATAGAACATAACATTCCAATGATAATTTTCAACAATATAACCAGATAATGTTGGACCAATCGCTGGTGCTAAAATCATAGCGATACCAAGCGTACCCATCGCTGCCCCACGTCTTTCAGGTGGGAAAATTGTCATAAATACATTTGTACCTAACGGCATTAATATACCGGCACCAATAGCTTGTAATACACGGCCTACCATCATGATTGTAAATGATTCAGACAGTCCACAGACTAAAGAACCAATCGTAAATAATGTCATCGCAACTAAGAATAGCTTACGATACGAATATTTATTAAATAAGTAGGCGCTGACTGGAATTAAGATACCATTTACTAGCATAAATCCTGTCATTAGCCATTGACCCGTATTAGCTGAAATATTGAAATCTGTGTTTATCATCGGTAACGCTACATTAAGTAAAGTTTGGTTTAATATAGCTATAAACATACCAAAGATCATCGCAATTAATACTTTGCCTTGGGTCGTACCTTTACCAAACATAAATGTACTATGCTTTTCTTTTAATTTTTCATTTACTTTAGCTTCTTCTGAATTAGGATTGATCGCTTCATGATCTGAATCATCTTGTTGTTCTACTTCTGTATCATTGGTATCAGTAGAAAATGTGTTTAATTCATCATTCTCATCTTTATTTTCACGATCATCTTCGTTCGTTGCTTTTGACTCCTTGGATGATTCCTGAGAATCTTCCGTATCGTTCACTTTAAATTTAGATTGATAAATTTCATTAGAAACATGACTTTCATGCTTTGTTTGTTCCACTTGTTGATTTACTTTATTATGTTTTCTTTTAGTTAGAAAAACATTAAGTAACCCAACTAAAATGAGCGCTATGACTACGTAAATTATAATGAAGGTCATTGTCATTTAAAGACCCCCCTTAATTTTTATGAATTTTAACTTCAGCGTTCATTCCTGGAACAACATTTTTAGATGGTTTTGAATCGAGTGAAATTTTCACAGGTACAACTTGAGATACTTTTGTATAATTACCATCAGTGTTTGATGAAGGCATCATTGAGAAACTTGAAGCTGTAGCTTTACCAACTTCTTCTACTTTACCTTTAAGTTCAGCGTCTTCGCCGTCAAGTTTTACATTTACATCTTTGCCTTCTTCAACATCTGCAATATCTTTTTCATCAACATTTGCAGTAATGTAAGAATCATCTAAATTATAAGCATAAGCAATTGGAGTCCCTGCTTGCGCCATTGAACCTTCCATACCATCTGTTTTTACGATTGTACCATCTTGTGGCATTTTAACGTCCATGTTTTGTGATTGGCCATCTTCACCTTTAGCTGCAATTTCTGCAACTTTATCACCTTTATTTAATTTTTCATTGTTTTTTACATCGAATGATTTGATTTCACCTGATGCTGGTGCAGATATTTTAATTTGTTCTCCATCTACTTTCGCATTATCAGTACTTACAAATCCTGTAGCTTGATTATAAAAATGGAAACCGACTACTCCTATAATCACAAGAACTACAATGGTAACGATGTTGATTAATACCATTTTTTTCATTACTCTTTCCTCCTATTTGCTTTTAAAATTCACTTTATATATTATAGATACATAACATTTAAAAAAACACCGACACTTCTATAAAATGTGTCGGGTAAGTTATTGTATGCAATTTTTGAAGGAGATAAAATGAAACAGAAAGCTAAAGAAAAAATTATTCGAAATATGATTACTTTGCTAGAAGAACATCCTTTTGAAGACATTACTATTAAAATGATCTGTGCTTATAGTGGCATTAATCGAACGACCTTCTACGATTACTTTGTAGATAAGTATAATCTTTTATCTACGATTCAAACATATCATCTTCAAAAATATAAAAAATTATTAAATGCACTATACTTCAGTTTCGATAAAAATGAAATTAATCATTTTAAACTCTATCAATTTTTCAAAGTCATATTAACTTATATTAAACGTCACTATGGATTTTTCCATGCCATATTTGTCTCACACCCTAATCGAGATTTATTTACGGATTATGTAAAAATCACTAAAGAGACGTATACGAATATGCTTGTCGATTACACGACAGTATTGAAGAAAAAACAATTTGTCACGTATGCTATTGGCGGACAAATTGGTATTATATACTTTTGGATACGTGAAGAGTGTATCGAAACACCTGATGAACTGGCACAAATTTTACTAGCAAACGCTATAAAACTTAGACGCTAATATCATATGAGTCATTGCGCATAAGCATAACATTTTAAAATAATTAAAGCGGTCGAGACATGATACGTGTCTCGACCGCTTTAATTATTCAATACTATTTTTAGATGGTACATACTTAAACACAAAATAATTGATACATTGCAAAATAATGAGCAAAATACCAGCTATCATAATAATCGTAATATATGGTATATAACTGTCTTCACCCATCATGCCGACTAAAGGCGAAACAAGTCCACCTAATAAGGATTGAACTAATCCTAATAAACTAGATGCACTGCCGTTACCACCAGTGCGTTCATCCATTGCAATTGAAAAGCCTAATGTCGCCACACCAGTAACTGGTGCTACGAGAATAACAAAACCAATAAATAACAACCACATTGATAAATGCATGACTAGCGTCATCGATACGACTGCTACACCAATAATTTGTATTATGGTTAAAATTCTTAACAAAGTTAGTCGATCTATATAATCAACCATTTTACCAGTCAATTGGCTAGAAATAATCAAACTGATACCTATGACTGCAAACATAATACTAAATTGTTGCGCCGACATTTGATAAATACTTTGCGTAATAAATGGCGAAGCAGATATGTAACTAAACAACATAATAAATGTTACACCTTGAATCAACATCGGTAATACAAATCTAGGTGTAATTAATAATTGCTTGAAATTTTTAAATATACTACCAAGATGTGGACTGTCTCGTTCTTCTAATTCCAAAGATTCTGGTACTTTAAATAGTGAGCCAATGACCATTGAAACACCGAACAACGTTAAAATAACAAAGACCATACGCCAAGTAGCGAACGATAATATAACGCCACCTAGAGCAGGTGCTATGACCGGCGCCACACCATTCACTAGCATAAGTAAAGCTAAGAATTTTGTTAATTGCTTTCCACTATATAAATCACTAGATATCGCGCGTGATATGACTGCACCTGCACCGCCACAGAAACCTTGAACAAATCTTAGAGCAATCATGAGCCAAATATTATCGACGAAAATAATACCTATACTTGCCAATGTAAATAATGACATGGCTACAACAAGTGGCGTTTTTCTACCTATCGCATCAGAGATTGGACCAACAAATAAATTACCTAAAGCGAGACCAATCATAAATAGAGATAATGTTAATTGTGAATTTGAAGTTGTTGTACTAAAATCTGATTGTATTTGAGGTAAGCCAGGCAAGAACATATCAATAGATAAAGCGCCGATTGCTGTTAAAGCCCCTAAAATAATGACAAACAGTAATGATTGTTTGTGCTGCGTTTGTTTATTAGTCATTTAAGTTCTCCTAAAAATAATTCTATTCTTATCATTTTATACATATTAACACCATTATAGCTTTAACCTTACCACTTTTAAATACTTGCTTGTATATTCATTTCTCTATACAAAAAGAACGAGGTTAAAAGCACCTCGTTCTTCCTCATTCCAATTATTTAATATTATATGGTCTTACAATAATATAGACCAATTAAATACCTTTATTAATTACTCTGAATATTTAACTACTTTTAAATTATCTGCATCTCCATCACCTTGTAATTGATAGTCAACTTCTCCATATTGACCATTCTCTTTCAAAGCTTGTCCAGTTACATAAAATGTATTACCTTGTTTAATGATTTCTGTTATTTGTGGTTGTTGTATAAAGAATAAACGGTTTGAATTCACATCACTTTTAGTCGACTTATAGTTATCTGTGTTTTTCTTCAAATAAGATGATACTAAAGAAAAATCACTTTGACTATGTGCACTATTCATCGCTGTAGTGAAATTACCGAAAAAATTAGTCACCTTATTTCTAAAGCTATTCTCTTCTTTTTCTTTTTTATCTACATAGGATTGTATTTCATCATCATCAAAATTTAATGTTACTTTTGTTTTATCTTTTAGATTATCTGTTTTCACTGTCGTTTCAGCTGACTTAAATGTTTTCTTCTTAGCTTCGCCTTCAGCAGAAACAGTAATATCATTTGTTTTTGGATATGGACCAATCTCTTTTGCTTTAGCATAATCGTAAGTTTTATCGTTGATTTTTACTTTTACAGTGTCTTTATCTATTTCTGATGCGCCACTTAATTCAACTTGAATATATGCCTCGTTAAAATCTTCGCTGACATCTATCGTTTCATTATTACTATTATTAAAATTAAACTTTAACTGACCATCAAATTGGCCATTAGCCGTTTCTTTTTTAGTTTCTAGTAAGTAATCACCTGGAATAAATTTACCTATTGCTGTCGTTTTATTTTTTTCAGCAGTGACTGTTTTTTGTTTATCATCAGATTTAAATTTATATGTCGCATCATATTTAGGTTTGACGATAGCTTCTTTAGTAGGAGCCGTAAAACTCATGTTATCAAAAATTAAATAACGTCTTCCATTTTTACTAACTCTCAATACATTTTCTCCATTTTTAGCAGTGACAAAATCCGCTTCTTTGGTCTCGCTCTCATTTAACTTCTTGATTTTTTGATTCACATCTTTTACAAAGTTGTCCATCCCAACCTCATTTTTTATATATTTAATATAAGCGGTTGCTTCTGTCTCATCCACACTATTGTTTTGTGTACTTAGGATTGTAGAAAGCTTTTGTGTATCATTATTATCGACTGCATTTATAAGCAACTCTGATTGTGCTTCAGGCGAATTGAAGTTTTTTAATAAGAAGAAAATAATAATAAGTAAGATAATGATAAAGAATGCAATTCCCCAGGGGATAATTTTACGTGCTTTTATATTTGCGCTTTTTTTATTATCTTTTAATGAACGCGTGAGTTGTTCTGAGTGATTGTCAGTGACTTCATAACCACAATGGCCACACTTACTTTGTTTATCTCTCATATTCCCCCCACATTTAGGACATTTTCGCATTTTATCACCTCTTTATCTCTAAATTCATACATCATCACATTATTTTAACACACATTAAAATGAAACCATATGTAAGCTTGCTGTTGCTACTTTAATTAATCCAATATGCAAACATAAATTGCCTATTTTATTCTACTTACCTTATTATATGTAACGCATGCTAAAAATGATATACATCGTTAGTCCAATAACACGATTAAACTAGCATTGACGCAATAACGTCAATGATCAATATTTAAGATTGCTTTTTACTCATCGTATGTTACGTCAACTAAATTTATGTGTGGTTTTTTAAATTAAAATTCTTTAGTCGACGATCAATAATCTCGAGCACATATCTCGCCTGTTCGATTTCTTCATCTGATAAATCATGCAACATGTCACTTACGATATCGTTGATGATAGATTTACTTTCTCGATTGAATTGCTTACCTTTTTCCGTTAACTTAATATATTTTAAACGCTGATCTGTATGCGCTTCGGCTTTATCCCATTCTACAACTTCAGCTTGTATCAATTTTTTTATTCTTCGACTAACTGCTGCTTTATTAACCCCTTGTTTCTCTGTAATTGCTGTCAAAGTCATTGCTTTTTCATTTTCTAACATCAAAATCACGTTAGCTTGTTCTTTTGAAATTTTATATTCTTCTCTCAATGCTTTCAGTAACTTCGCCATCAATGTATTCACATCATCAATGAATTCTCCCATAAACTCAATATGATTACCTAAATTTTTTACCATACCTGCCACCTCAATGTTCCATTAAAAATCATTTAATTTTGTTTTTTTTATATTATGTTAATGATATCAATATTTTATTATGTATAAAAGTTAAAACTCGCAACTTATACTTATATTAATTCATGTTTTTACTTGGTTACCTTAGTATTAATAATTAAATTTGCTTATTTCGAAAGATTACACTACATTTAATATACTATAAAAATCGGAAGTGAGGCATGGGTATGTTAACTTTGGCTTTATGTATTATGATATTATTTACATATTTGTGTATGTTTTTTAACTTCAAATATTCGGCACATCTCTCAATCTATATTTCCCAGGTAATATTAGGTTATGTTGTCATTATTATACATATTGGTGAGCATACGCTACCTATAGATATTCTTGTTGTCATGTCCTTAGGCGCTCTATTATTACACATCAAACATAAGCATTTAATGCAAAATCGCATGAGTGCCCTTTTCTTAAAACGTCTCTATTATGTGGCTTTTAAGCTCGTTGTTTTCACGCTTGCATGCTTTTACATTAGTTTGATTCCTATTGGTATTAACGTTATCTTTCTATGGATTTCAGCTATATCTTTTAGCGCGCTTTTCACTTTTATTTGCTACATGATGTGTTCGTCGAACTTTTTAAATCTGAATAATAAACCTGACTTCGATGTCATACTTGTCCTAGGTGCTGGTATATTTACAGAAAATGTAACGCCTATGTTAGCTAGCCGTTTGGATCGTGCTTTAACTTTATATGTGCAACAACCAAATGCTAAGTTTATTGTGAGCGGCGGACAAGGGCCCGATGAACCCATCTCCGAAGCGCTAGCCATGAAGCGCTATTTAATACATCATGGGGTTGAATCAAATCATATTATGTTAGAAGATCAATCCACAAGTACGTCAGAGAATATCCAATTCTCTAAATCACTCATTGAGAGCCACTTCGAATGTGTCCCTAAAATTGTCTGTGTCACAAGTCAATTTCATATTATGCGTGCTTTACGCTTTGGACAAAAATTCAATTTAAAATTAACTGGAGTTGGAAGTCATACACCTTATCATTTTTTTGAAATTGCATTAATTCGTGATTTCTTAGCATTAATGTATCAATATAAATTATTATTAACGGTTTATTTTGCAGCTTTATTTTTCATATGCATAATCACATATTGGTTTATTCCAAGTATCCCTTTATAACATATTTTAAATATGTCCACTGTATCGCTACGCGTCATTGAGTGAATAAAAAAATCTGAGACATCACTAAATGTCTCAGATTTTTATTTATACTATTTGCGGATGTAATAAATTAAATACTTTAAGTATACATTCCGTTTTATCTTAACGCCCTATTGCATTGTATCTAAAATAACACATCTATCATTTAGGCATTGGTAATAACGCCATCATCTAATTCAATGACTTTGTCAGCATATTCAAATAAACGTTTATCATGAGTAATCATGATGCCAATCATTTTTTTACTTTTAATTTGATTTTTGATCATTTCAATAACTTCCGTCGCACGTTCCGCATCTAAACTTGCAGTCGGTTCATCAGCTAAGATAATTTTAGGATGATTCATTAGTGCTCTCACAATTGCCACACGTTGTTTCTCCCCACCAGACAGCATATGAGGAAAGGCAGTCAAGCGATGGTTTAGTCCTATTTGTTTTAGTAAAGTTTCTGCCCTTTGATTAGCTTCTTGCATAGTCATTCCTGCCTCTTTACCAATCGTTGTCAATTGTGCTTTTACTTTTAAATATGGTACTAAGTGAGACGATTGAAAGATAAAGCCAATCTCATTTAACCTTAATTCTGAAGCCTTTCTATCTCTAGTAAATAAAGGTTGATTATTATACAAAATATCTCCACTACTTTGTGAAAGTAAACCACCTAAAATAGTTAATAATGTCGTTTTACCAGATCCAGATGCACCATTAAGAATAACAAATTCGCCTTCATTCACATTGAAATTGATACCTTTTAATACAGGGGTTTCTGATTGGCCATTACCAAATGATTTTTTAATATCTTTAACTTGTAAACTCATTATTCTCCACCTCCAATTGCTTCGATAGGATCTACTTTAAATAATTTGATAAATGATAATATTGCTCCAATTATAGCAACAATAATAAATACACCTACAACTAACAGTAGATTTGATGTTGTAACATGGAATGGCATAGATACTGGCATTAAGAATGACAATCCCGTAATAATAGCAACTGATATAATCACGCCTATCATCGTCGTAATTAATATTTGAATAATTAATGCGCTTAATAAGTGTTTTGTTTTCATACCAATCGCTTTTAATATTCCAATTTCTGGTATTTTTTGAATTGTCATAACATAGAAGAATGCACTAAGTACAATCGCTGAAATAACAAACAAACTTACAATCATCATATTTAATGGCGCTTGTTCTGCTTGATAACTTGGAATTTCACTTGTTATGTCATTTTCTGTAAATACTTTCACGCCAGAAATATCATTCACTTTCTCTTGCTCTGATTTTGATAAATCTTTAACTGGATAAATAGTGCTAGCTTGTTTATTCAATGTGTTAAATCCATTATCACTCATCATCACAACTGAACTATGTGAATACATCGTATCATTGAGTACACCTGATACTTTTAATGCTTTACCATCTTTAAGTTTAATTTTATCTCCTACGTTAATACCATCAGCAGTAAGTTTATTATTAATTGCCACTTCATTGTCTTTAGTAGGATAATGCCCTGCTTTTAATTCAGGTTTTTCGTTTTTAACCGTATTGATCATTAAGACGTCTTCTTCATTTTTATCAATCTTTAATGTTTGAGGTGCCATTTTTAATGGTTCTTGACCTGTAATATCTTCAATTTTATTTTGTTGTTCTGGTTTAATAATCGACTTCTCAATTTGTGGTTGCTTATTATCTTGTAAAACATACTTTTCGGATTTCATGTTGTCTAACATTGAGATATTTTCTCTTGCTAATCCTTGAGCTAATCCACTTATAAATAACACCATAATACCTAACAATAATATGATGAGCATGATTAAAATATAGCGAAACTTATAATATTTGATTTCTTGCCATGCTAATTTCATCATTTTCAACTCCTTCTTTAAAACTTATATTTGGAGTTTATGCTATCAATGTGAACTCAATATGAACGCATCTAAATTATTTCATTATTATAAATTGTATCGTCGAAGTGTTACATTTATAATAATCATAATACTTAATAAGGAGACCTTGCGTATGACAACCTGTCTAATTGTCGATGATGACCCAAAAATATTAGAATATGTTTCGAAATATATTGAACGAGAGCATTTCGAAACAATTGTCCAATCTAGTGCAGAAAATGCTTTATCTTATCTTGAAACACATCAAGTTGATATTGCAATTGTAGATGTGATGATGGGAAAAATGAGTGGATTTGAATTATGTAAAATACTTAAAGAAGATTTCGATATCCCGGTCATTATGTTAACTGCACGGGATGCTTTAAGTGATAAAGAACAAGCTTATTTAACAGGTACAGACGATTATGTTACAAAACCTTTTGAAGTTAAGGAATTGATGTTCAGAATTAAAGCGGTACTTAAACGTTATAATGTTAATATAAATAACGAAGTTTCAATCGGTAATCTGACATTAAACCAATCCTATTTAGAAATTCAATCTTCATCAAAATCAATGAATTTACCTAATAAAGAATTTCAGTTACTTTTTTTACTTGCTTCTAATCCAAGACAAGTCTTTAATCGTGATGCATTAATTGAAAAAATATGGGGCTTTGATTATGAAGGTGATGAACGTACAGTGGATGTTCATATTAAGCGTTTGAGAAAACGACTTGAAAAAATAGATGCTTCTGTAACGATTCATACTGTAAGAGGATTGGGCTATAAGGTGGATGATCATGTTTAAATCACTCTATACACGAATAGCCATTTACACAATCACTGTTATGATATTCTCTGCAGTTGCTAGTTTTCTCTGTACTAATATTATTTATCATAACTACTTAAAAGAAAATAACGACGCTAAAATCATGCGCACATTAAAGGATTCAATTCAATATCAAAAAGAATCAAGGATTGAAGCATCTGCACCCTTTTTCAAACACTTGGGAGAGATGAATTATCAAGTGATGACAATTTCTGAAGATGGCCATCGTACATATTATGGCACTGAATTCAGAAAAGATAATATTAGCAAAAAAACAGCTGAATCTGTATTACATGGTAAGGATTATCATGGTATTAAAAATTTACCCTATAACCCTATTATCACTGGTTTTTTTGAGAATACAACGAAAAATACCGTTGGTATAGCTTATCAATCTAAAGGACATACATATGCTGTTTTTATGCGTCCTGACATTGGCAAAACCTTTAGTGAATTTAGAATATTTCTTGCGATTCTAATCACATTATTACTACTTTTCTCAATTATATTGGTTATTTCATCTACTTATGCGATTATCAAACCGATACAACAGTTGAAACGTGCTACAGAACGATTGATGCATGGTAACTTTGATGAGGTCATTCATGTAACACGTAAAGATGAATTTGGTACATTACAATATCGTTTTGATAAAATGCGCCTATCTCTCAAACAATTAGACGATATGAGACAACATTTTGTTCAAAATGTATCGCATGAAATTAAAACACCGCTAACTCATATTCATCATCTACTTGATTTATTAAAGTTTGCTAAAACGGATAATGCACGTGAGCAATATATTGAAGAAATATATGAAGTCACAACACAACTTAGTGAATTAACAAAAGCATTGTTACTGTTATCAGAAATAGATAATGGCGCGCATTTAGACTTTGATGATGATATTCAATTAAATCAGTTGATTAAAAAAATAATTAGACATGAGCAATTTTCTGCCAATGAAAAAGATTTAATTATAATGTCAGACTTAGAAACAATTAGTATGAATGGTAACGAACGTTTATTACATCAAGCCTTTCAAAATTTGATTACCAATGCGATAAAATACTCAACAACGGGTGGCATGGTTGACGTCACACTTTCACAAAACTTAGAGACAATTACATGTACAATTACAGATGACGGCCAAGGCATGTCAGCCGAAACACAAGCTCGTATATTTGAACGATTCTACAAGTCAAGTAATCATGATAATAGTAATGGCCTCGGTTTAGCGATAGCAAAAGCAATATTTGAACTGCACCATGGCACAATAACGGTAGATAGTGAAAAAAATGCTGGAACGACCTTTACAATCACATTCAAAAAGGTGCCTAAGACAATAAGTTAATTCGATAAAACGATGCCCTACATTTACAACCCATACAATGAATTAGGCCGAGACACATTTTGATGTCTCGGCCTAATTTAACATGAATAAAAGATATACAATGCACAATTTCTACTTCATTAGTTCACGGCTTATTTATTTGTCGTCCTTAATCACCAATAACTCTAGTTAATTTTAAGATATTTCGTAATCTCTTTGTTTAATTGCGTATAAAGTGCTTCATTCTCAGATAATTTCATACCGAAAGAAGGAACCATTTCTTTAATTTTTTCTTCCCAACCTTCAAATTCATCTTTATAGCAACGTTTCAATAAATCTAACATAATATCTACCGCCGTAGAAGCGCCAGGTGAAGCACCAAGTAATGCAGATAATGAGCCATCTTCAGAAGTGATGACTTCTGTACCGAATTGTAAGGTACCTTTACCTTGATCAGTATCTTTGATTACTTGTACTCTTTGTCCTGCAACAACAACTTCCCAATCCTCACTCTTTGCGTTCGGTACAAATTGACGTAAATCTTCCATACGTTCTTCGTTGGATAAGGTAAGTTGTGAAATAAGATATTTCGTTAAATTCATCTCTTTAATTCCCGCAGAAAGCATGGTAATTATGTTATTAGGTTTAACAGACTTGATTAAATCCATATTTGAACCTGTTTTTAAAAACTTCGGTGAAAAACCAGCAAAAGGTCCAAATAAAATTGTGCGTTTACCATCTATATAGCGTGTATCTAAATGTGGTACAGACATTGGCGGCGCGCCGACTGGTGCCTTACCGTATACTTTAGCTAAATGTTTTTTGGTAATCGCTTCATCTCTACACACTAAGAAGAGCCCACTAACTGGGAATCCTCCTATATGTTTAGATTCTTTGATACCTGTTTTTTGTAATAATGGTAAACTTGCGCCACCTGCACCGATAAATACAAAGTCGCTTTCTACAATTTCTATAGTGTTTGTATCAAGATTTTTAACTTTCACTTCCCAAACACCGTCTTTACGCTGTTTAATGTCTTCAACTTCGTGTTTATAATTTAATGCTACATCTTTATCTTCTAAATTTTCAAATAATTTTTTAGTCAATGCACTGAAGTTAACGTCTGTACCTGTTTTATCATAACTAATCGCCATGGGGATATTAGAGGTACGTCCTTCCATAATTAAAGGCGTCCATTCAGTTATCTTATCTTTATTGTCCGTGATTTCCATATTACTAAATAAAATGTTTTTATTTAGTTTTTCTACACGTCTTTTCAAAAAGTCTACATTTTTAATCCCTTGAACAAAGCTCATGTGAGGCACTGGTTTAATAAATGCTTCTGGATGATCGAGTTGCCCTTGTTTCACTAGATAGCTCCAAAACTGTTTGGAAACTTGAAATTGTTCATTGATTTTAACCGCTTTTTTGATATCAATTGTGCCGTCTTTATTTTCGCTCGTATAATTTAATTCACATAATGCAGAGTGCCCTGTGCCCGCATTATTCCACGCATTCGAACTTTCTTCAGCAGGTGTTGATAACCTTTCATACATCTTAATTTCTTTCTCAGGAGCGATTTCTTTTAAAATCGTCCCTAGTGTTGCGCTCATGATACCGCCACCAATTAAGATGACATCTGTTTTGCTATGTTGTGTACTCATAACAAATACAGTCCCCCTTTTATATGTGTTTAATAGAAACGTTATCTTTACTTTTATAATACGTTCACTAATTTAGTAAAGCGTTTTCTATAACTTAAAAATAAAAAATTCGTCTTATTGCCATTTATGTATTTAACGCAATAACACAATTACTTCATACCTCTCTAATTATATACGTAATTATCGCATGAAAAAAGGGGTTTCAGTAATTTTACACAAATTTTGTTAATAAGTGTTAACTAGAATATATCATATTTTGATGATTATACTTATTAAAACGAGGTATACTTTATTTATCACAACGTTTTATAAACAAAGAAAATATAGAAATCCACCACACATTTCGTGATATAATGGATTTCAATTTAAGTAAAGTACGCTTGGAGGTTTTTATGAAATCAATCACTTTTTTTATGCATAATTTTTATGCGATGGGTGGAACGGTAAAATCGATTTCCCAAATCGCTAATGTTCTAGCTGAAAAAGGACATCACGTGGAAATTATTTCCGTTTTTAAAGGAGACACATCACCTTATTTTGATATCAATCCATCCATTAAAGTTAAGCCCTTAGTTAACTACCAATTACATCCCTTTAATTTTAAAGATATCTTATTTAATCGTATTACTAAATGGACATCCTTATCGAAACCCAAGTATATTTCCCAACACGAACCTGGTCTTAATCAATTTTCACATTATATAGAAAAGAAAATGATTAAAGCAATTAAACATGTTAATACCGATGTCCTAATTGGGACACGCGCAAGTTTTAATATACTTATCGCTCAACATGCGCCTATGAAATGTGAAAAAATTGGTATGGAGCACATGAATTTTGATGCGCATCCAGAAGCATATCAACAAGAAATCATTAATGCCTATAAAAATCTAGACAAATTAACAACATTAACTGAAACTGATAAAGTAAAATATCAAGATTACATACACATCCCTACTTTTGTAATCCCAAATATTATCAATGAAACACGCTTACAAGAACAAAAAGTTAAAAATATTAGTGCCGCCGGACGTTTAGAATACGAAAAAGGCTTTGATTTACTGATTGACAGTATTAATCTAATTCAAGAAAATATGAGACAATTTGGATATCAGGTCCACATATATGGTGATGGTAAAGAACGAAACAACTTATCCAAGTTGATCCGTAAAAATAACTTAGAGGATATTGTTTTTCTTCAAGGCGCAACACATCAATTAAATGAAAAATTAGCTAAAAGTGAACTGACAGTTATTCCATCCCGCAATGAAGGGTTTGGCATGGTTATATTAGAAGCAATGAATCAAGGCAGTGTCGTAGTAAGCTTTGACGGAAATGCTGGTCCTGAATCAATTATTCAAAATAATGTAAATGGCTATTTAATTGAACATGGCAATGTAGACGCTTTAGCAAACAAACTACGCCGTCTCATTAACCAAGAATTTAAAGATCAAGTTATTATCGAAAATGGTTATCAAACGGTTGAGAATTATGAGCCAAATGCAATCTATCTTTCTTTTAGACATATGCTTGATACTTAGACATTAGATAAACCGACAATCATAGGATTTTCACCTTACACAATGCAAAAACGCCTACAAAGTAGACATACATATGACTACTTTGTAGGCGTTTGTTTTATAATAAGCTATTAAAAATAAATCCATTTGAAATTAATATCTGTTTTTTCTATATAAATATATTTAATAAGAAAGTCCAAATACATACGAAAACCAGTAAAGCCACACTATAACGAAGTGTCATTTTAAGTAATTCTGATTCTTTACCTACTTGTTGTACAGAGGCTGTTGCAATAGCGATTGATTGAGGTGAAATTAATTTTGCTGCAACACCACCCACGGTATTTGCAGAAACAAGTAACGCACCACTTGCACCAATATTGCTTGCTACCGCGGCTTGAATTGGCGCAAATAAAGTATTGTTATTCGTAACTGAACCAGTTAAGAATACACCAATCCAACCTAAAATTGGTGATAATAATGGGAAAATACTACCTGTTTTCGCAATTCCCTCACCTACTGCATTACTCAAACCTGCATAAGTCATTAATTTAGAAATAACTAAAATAAAACAAATCGTAATGATTGGTAACCATAACTCTTTAAATGCGTTCTTGAATAAACGCACACCATCTTTAAAATGTACTTTATTGGACATCAAAATTGTAATAACAATAACGATTAAAATAGCTGTTCCTGTTTGACCTATGATGTTTAACGGTAATGTGATCGCCTTATTAGCGATTTCACTATATGTACCTGGTAGTGCAATGTTGAACACGAATGATTCTAGCGCACCACCTGGAACAAACAACGCTTTAAAGAAAGATGCACTCCAAATCATTACAACTACTGTTAAAATGACGAACGGACTCCATGCATAAATAATCTCTTTAGGTTGATGTTTGCTGATTTTTGGAGGTTCTTCATCTTTATTAATTCTAAAGATATGTTTTGGCTGGAATTTTTTAGAAAATATTGCAAGTGCCATCATTGCACCTAATGGTGGTATGATATCTGCTAATTCTGGGCCTATAAACACCGTAATGATTGCTTGTAAAACAGTGAAAGTAATCGCAACTACAAGTATCGCTGGTAGTGTTTCTTTAATACCTTTAAATCCGTCTATAATCCATATTAATAAAAATGGAATAAGCATATTCATAAGCACAAGTGTTAAAGCAGACATAGAAGAAACTGCCATACCTGTCACACTATCGTGTAAACCTAATGTGTCTATAACTGTAACTGGTAAACCAATGGCACCAAAAGCACCTGCTGAAGCGTTTGCAATCAAACACAACATGGCAGCTTGCAATGGCGCAAATCCTAATTGTGTAAGTAATAAAGCACAAATAGCGATAGGTACACCAAATCCAGCAGCACCTTCTAAAAATCCATTAAATGCGAATCCAATTAATAGCAATTGAATACGTTGGTCCTGAGAAATGCTCGATATACTATCTTGAATCGTATCGAATTGACCAGTTTCATTCGTAATCTTATAAAGTAAAACTGCCATTACAACGATATAACCAATGGGTATAATCCCTTGGAAAAATCCTTCTACAACAGCACCTGATGCAATATTTACAGGTAGTTTAAAGAAGACGATAGCAATAATAACTGTAACAACAACAGTTGTGATTGATGCATAAATGCCTTTCATTTTAAAAATAGTTAAACATAAAAGAAATAAAACAATCGGCACTGCTGCAACAATTGATGATAACAGGACGTTATCAAAGGGGTTAAACGTATCTACAAACATTTTGACTCACTTCTACTTTCTACATATATTTATGATTGTGTATAAAAACGATTCCTTATTGTGAATTTTTTCACAATTAAATTATAGCATTTTTTCTACCAAATTCAATAAAAATTTAAAATATTATTTTTAAATGCGACAACTTATACCCTATAATTACATTTAATTTACATTGCTGTAAAGAATAAATTTAAATATAGTGAGTTTTGCTCGGGGTTTTTTATTCACGGATATCTTTTGTCTCACGTACGCAACATGGTAAAATAAGATTATTAACTATTAAGTAGAGGGATATTCATGATAAAACAAATTGAAATTACTGCAGTTCATGATTTAGAATCTGAGCTGGAGAAAGCTAGACACGAAGACTGTACACACTTTGTCTTAATAAATGACAGCATAGACATATATCAACCCATGCTTGAGGCTGTATCATTAAAACCGTGTACGATTGTAGCGGACTATACAGTGAAAAATCAATATATCAACGATTGCACATACTTCGGTAAATCAGACATTACATTTAATGATTGGATAGAAAATATTAATCATTTTCCAAATGTGATATATCATATAGAAACAACACAATCTATCTTAAATAATTACGATATTAATAATATATTCGATTTGGCTCTGATATCTTTAATGCAAGATGATGTCATTACAGATAGTCATGTCGTTTTTAACTTTAATTCTGAATTTATAACAAGTAGGCGCATTTGGCATGATATTAAAAATCTAACGCCATTAAATACTACAAAATTCAATTTAAACAAATTAGCTTATACGCATAATCACCCGTTGCCCTTTAAAAACAACGAAATATTAGCTCCTGATCAAATGCGTTTTACTGACAAATGTTTAAATCGCACGCATTTTAAATTACCACATTGGTTATTTAAAATGATTCAAAATCACTTTGTAAAGAAACACCAAAATATGAGCTACATATATGAAAAAGATAAATCAAACATTAAAGACCATATTGTATTCTTAGGTTTTGATTATGGTTTCAGAGGTAATTCTCGCTATTTGTTCAATCACTTTGCAAAACATTTTTCTAAGTTACCCATATATTTCATTACGAATGATGTAAATGGACCCAATTTTATAAAACCAGATGACCCTAAAGCCAAGTCTCTCATAGAAAGTGCCCAGGTTGTTATTTTGGAAAGCTATATTCCAGACAATTTAAAACCAAATGGTACCATTATCCAACTATGGCATGGCACACCAATAAAAAAATTGTTTTTAGACAGTATGGAACCAACGCAAAATCTTAACATTTATAATTATCGAGCACGTAAATATAATAAATGGTTACAGCAAGATTATTTTATCAGTGACTGTGCCCCAATTATTGAACACTTTAAATCTGCTTTTCCACAACAACAAACTCATATTTTAAATTGTGGCTATCCAAGAGTTAGATATTTAATGGACAAACAATCTGATAAACATTATATTTCTTTCATCAAACAAGAACTTAAATTGGATCCTGACAAAGAAACACTATTATATGTTCCAACTTGGCACTCACATTTTGATGAAGTTGATTTATTGCCTATAAGTGACGGGTTACTTAACAAATATAATGTGATATTCAAAGGACATATTGAAGATCAATCAGATTATATGCCTGAAAATGCAATCATTGCACCTACGCATATTGAAGTTCAAGATTTATTGTTAGTATCTGATATTGTATTGACTGATTATTCATCGATTATATTTGATGCCCTATCGATAGATAAAGTTGTATGTCAATATACACCAGATCATGAAAAATATGTAACAGAACGTGGTGTATATGATGACGTGATGCACGCATTATCAACTGTACGTTATAGTGATTCAAAAGCATTGTTAAATGATTTAATCAGTCATCAAATGAAAGATGTTCATCATACTGAATTTATTAATAAAGATAATCATGCCTTTGAAACAATTTCTCACATCATTCATAAATGTATTAAATCTAAGTAATTGAGACTATGTCATAACTAAATAACAAACAAAAAAGTGAGCCAGACTTCATTAAAAGACTGGCTCACTTTTTCTAAACCTAAATTCAATATTATTGTTGATAAGCAGGGTCCACTACTCTAACAGTACCTTGTTGATCAACTGTAGCTATTGTATATGTTCCAGGTTGCGCTTGATTTTGGAAACTGAAGATATAGCTATAATTTCCTTCGCTACCTTCAATTGCATAATCATTATATGGATTAGATTGTCCATTTAAACCATTCACTTCAGTTGTAGCATTATCTAAAGCATTTTGGAAATTCGGTAAGTTTTGTAATGCAGCTTGTGAATCAGGTGTACCAGATGTAATATTTTGTGCTACTGGCACTGCATTTTGACCTTGATACGGCGCTACGTATTGCGATGTGTTGGCACTAGAAGCACCATTATTTGCATCTGCACTTGCATTATCATTTGAATTACTACCATTAGCATCATTCATAGCACCATTCTCGTTGCCATTACTTTCTGAAGATGTGGCATTGTTAGCATTGTCATTGTTTCCTGATGCATTATCTCCATCAGCATTTGAACTTGAGCCATCACTATTTGCGTTACTGTCATTGTTACTTGATGAACTATCTGAACCTGACGCATTATCCGAGCTGTTTTCATCATCTCCATTATTGCGATCACTTGAACTACTGTCATCAGATTTACTATCTGAATTTTTGTCTGAATCTGAATTGTTATCTTTGTCTTTATCAGAATCATTGTTCTTTTTGTCATCGTTCTTAGAATCTTTGGACTTATCATCAGAAGATTGATTGTCTTTTGAACTATCATCCTTTTTACTGCTGTCATCATCACTACCATTTGAACAAGCAGCTAGTGCTAATGATAAAGTCAAAAACCCTGCTAATAATTTTTTCATATATGAAAACCTCCTTGAATTTATAATACTCATGACACAAAGGTTACTTAGTATGTATCACGCTATCATTTAGGGTTGATGAGAATTATTATGTTATTCACTATAAATTCAAAAATAAACATCTTTCATCAAAATTTTTTCAAAAGAAAATATAAATTTAACAAAATCAAAACAATTTTTAAGTTTATATTGATAGATTACACATCTTCGACAATTTAAATCATTACACATGTTAAATTAACATACCTAGGTCAGATGTCTCTCTCCATTATCAAGTCGGTATCTACAACATTCCCTGTATAAAATTGATGTTCACCTGTCACCGACAATCCTTGCTTTTTATAAAAATTAAAAGCCTGTGCATTATGTTCCCACACGCCTAACCATATTTTCTTTTTATTTAATTCACGCGCTTTCGCAGTGGCAAACTCAATTACTTGTTTGCCCCGCCCACCACCTTGGGCATGTGGTAAAAAGTAGATACGTTGAATCTCAAGATACGCATCCCCCTTTGGTTCAGTTTGTGCTTCATTAATGTTTAATTTAAAATATCCAACAATGTCACGATTTTCCTTATAGAAATAAATGAATGAATTGTCATCTTTTAACTCTTGTAGTAATTGATCTTTTGCATAAGCCTCATCAAAGTATGCGTCGAAATCTTCATCTGTATATTCACCATGCTCAAACGTCGTCCTAAACGTAGTGATACTTAATTCTCTTAATACTTTAACTTCATCTAGTTTAACCATTTCTATAGATTGATCCATTCCGCTTTCACCCCACATTATATTTTATTGTCATTATACTAAAGTCGAAGACAGGTTACTATTTTAAAAAGCACCTGACTCAGTTCTAACTTATTCACTCTATATAGAATAAATCTACGAATTTTATGTAATTTAAAAGTTTTTTTAAATTAAAACGCTTTCTTATAAATACTCTAGGTTTGGCTTATTGTGTAATATTCAATTACATGATAAAGTAGGTCTTGTTTTTTAATTGTTCGTAATTTTTATACATAAGGGAGTGCCATTCAGTAATGACTAACACATTCAAAGCCTTTGTAGTCGATGAACAAGACGGCAAAGTCGTGAATCAATATAAAGATATTTCAGTAGATGCTCTACCAGAAGGCGATGTACTTATTAAAGTAAAATATTCTGGAATCAATTATAAAGATGCGCTTGCTACAGTAGAAAATTCAAAAATTGTTTCTTCTTATCCAATGATTCCAGGTATTGATTTAGCTGGTGTTGTAGAACATTCAGATACACATGCTTTCGAAAAAGGCGATGAAGTCATCGTTACGGGTTATGACTTAGGGACTAGCCATTTTGGTGGTTTTAGTGAATATGCACGTGTTAAAGAAGAATGGATTGTACCATTACCAAAGGATTTAACATTAGAAGAAGCAATGATTTATGGTACAGCTGGATATACAGCTGGATTAGCTATTGAAAAGTTAGAACATAACGGACTTTCTATCGAAAAGAAAGATATACTCGTACGTGGTGCTACCGGAGGTGTTGGTACATTAGCGATTATGATGTTAGATTCAATTGGATTTGATGTTATTGCTAGTACTGGCAAAAAAGGTGCAGAGGACAAACTAAAAACGCTTGGAGCTAAAGAAGTTATTTCCCGCATTGCTAATAGCGATCAAAAAGCACTTGGCAAACGAACTTGGCAAGGTGTCATTGACCCAGTTGGCGGAGAGAGTTTATCACAAATCGTGAAACAATTGGATTACAATGGTATGGTTGCTGTTATTGGTATGACAGCAGGTGCAAAATTTGATAGCTCAGTATTTCCATTTATCTTGAGAGGCGTAAGTATTATAGGTATTGATTCAGTTTATACTGAAATGAGACAACGCAAACATATCTGGCGCCGTTTAGCTAAAGATTTAAAACCAGATAACTTACATGATATTAAAAAAGTAATCCACTTTAATGATATTGAAGATAATATTAAACAAGTACTTGAAGATAATAATTCAGGTAGAATCGTCATTGATTTTAATGCTTAATCCTTAATCCTTAATCCTTAATCCTTAAAATAAACCTTAATTTTCTTTTAAAAAGGAAATTAAGGTTTATTTTTTTATCGATTTAAACGCGTCCCTTTTTTATTCGTATATGAATAAAATGATATCTAATATAAATAGATATGAATAAATAAAAATCTTATATTTTAATATTTACAACCAAAATATGAAAGCGTATACTTATTGATATCGAAACTTATCAGGAGGGTTTTTATGGGAATTAAAGTAGATAAAAAACTCATCTTTTTCCTTGGTGCATTGGGAGGTTTACTCTATGGTTACGACATGGGAGTAATATCGGGTGCTCTATTATTTATAAAAGATGATATACCATTGAATAGTGTTACAGAAGGATTGGTTGTTGCATCTATGCTTGTCGGTGCCATCTTTGGTTCTGGTGCAAGTGGGCCATTATCTGACAGACTTGGCCGTAGACGTGTGGTATTTGTGATAGCTATTGTTTATATTGTTGGTGCACTTATCTTAGCATTAGCACCTTCAATGCCCGTATTAGTTATAGGTCGTTTAGTTATCGGATTGGCTGTTGGTGGCTCTACTGCCATTGTTCCAGTTTATTTATCTGAAATGGCACCTACGGAACAACGTGGTTCTTTAAGTTCTTTAAACCAATTAATGATTACGATTGGTATCTTATCTTCATATTTAATCAACTATGCTTTCACACCTATCGAAGGTTGGAGATGGATGTTAGGTCTTGCAGTTGTACCGTCACTTATTTTATTAATTGGTGTCGCATTTATGCCTGAAAGTCCTAGATGGTTACTTGAACATAGAAGTGAAAAAGCAGCACGTGATGTTATGAAATTAACATTTAAAGACAGCGAAATCGATAAAGAAATCGCAGATATGAAAGAAATTAATAGTATCTCTGAAAGTACATGGAATGTTTTAAAATCACCATGGTTACGTCCAACACTGATTATTGGTTGTATATTTGCTTTGCTACAACAGATTATCGGTATTAACGCCATTATATATTATGCACCTTCTATCTTTAGTAAAGCAGGATTAGGCGATGCTACTTCTATTTTAGGTACTGTTGGTATTGGTACTGTGAACGTTATCATTACGATTGTTGCAATTATGATTATTGATAAAATTGATCGTAAACGCTTATTAGTCATTGGTAATATTGGCATGGTTGCTTCATTACTTATTATGGCCGTATTAATTTGGACAATTGGTATTCAATCTTCTGCTTGGATTATCGTGGCTTGTTTAACGTTATTCATTATATTCTTTGGTTTTACTTGGGGACCTGTATTATGGGTAATGTTACCAGAGTTATTCCCTATGCGTGCACGTGGTGCCGCAACGGGTGCCGCAGCATTAGTATTGTCAATCGGAAGTTTATTAGTTGCTCAATTCTTCCCAATATTGACTGAAGTCTTACCTGTAGAACAAGTATTTTTAATTTTTGCAGTGATCGGGATTTGTGCACTAATATTTGTCATCAAATACTTACCTGAAACACGTGGTCGTAGTTTAGAAGAAATTGAAGCTGATTTACGTTCTAGAACAAATGCCACAGATGCAAATATTCATGAATCAAAATAATTTATAAACTGACACACATAAGGGTGAATCGCCATAATGCGACTCACCCTTTTTTATTGCCATACTATGCTTAAAATTTGATATACATACCACAAGAATGAGGTTCTGTAGTGATAAATCCATATTGTGCGTATAATTGATCTGCTGGATAATCAGCCATTAAACTAACATAAGTACCTTCTTCAGCTTCATTTTCTACATATGACATGATATGCGACATAATCGTTTTACCATAACCTTGTCCTTGAAACTCAGGGTTTACAGCAATATCAATAATTTGAAATGCTGTACCACCATCACCTATGACACGTCCCATACCTATCAAGTCTGTTCCATGATATATGGTCACATTAAAACATGCATTGCTAATGCCCTTTTCCGCAGCTTTTTGTGATTTCTCACTTAACCCTGCTACTTTTCGCAAATTTCTATAATCAACTACACTAGGTGCTTCATGCTTTATCTCTATCATCGTGCCACATCTCCTATAACTTATGTTTTCTATATTATGATATAGTCCGTAATAATTCTCAAACTATCCTTCATATAAATAATGATTTTTGTATAAAAAAATCGACAACGGTTTTTCCGCTGTCGTTTAAAAAGCATCATGTGCTGTAAGCTATAAATATTTTTTCATAACTACCTTATTAGATTCTTTGAAAATCTCATTATGGCTAGAAACATAGCCTTCTGCTTTTGCTTTTGGTTCTATATAAAGTTTAGCTAGGTTAGCTGCATTCGCAGCGTCACTAAATGCACTTGCAATTAAATGTGCTTTAGCTTCATGATAAATAATGTCACCACATGCATATAGACCATCGATGCTTGTAGCAGTATTACCAAAGCCCTTAATGCTATATTCATTAAACATATCTACTTTAGCAGAAGATTGTTCAAGTAATGTATTCTCTCTATCAAAGCCATGACTAATGATGACATCATCAAATGATTTTACAGTATGTTCCCCAGTTTCAATATTCTCTAAGATGACTTGCTCAATCTGCGTTTGCGTTTCATCACCAATTAATTGATGTATATGTGTATTCGGTAATTTTTTAACGTTTAATTGTTCCAATTTTTCTTTCATGACTTCATAACCTTTAATATCAGCTTTTCTATATATTAGCGTTACACTTTTAGCATAGCCACTTAAATCATTTGCCCAATCCAATGCTGAATTGCCAGCTCCTGAAATCAATACATGTTTGTCTTTGAATTTTTTTAATGACTGAACGACGTAATGTAAATTTGTCAATTTGTATCTCTCTGCATCCTTAATATCGAGTTGCTTCGGATTAATGATGCCGCCACCAATCGCAATAATAACTGATTTACTAGAAAATACATTACCTTTATCAGTTTCAACTTCAAAGTGTTGTTGTTCTATTTTCCTGATATCAATCACACGTTCTTCTAAATTTACTTCTGGTTCAAAATGCAAACCTTGCTTAACTGTATCTTGAATTACTTCAAAACAAGGTTTTGGAGCTAACCCACCAATATCCCAAATAATCTTTTCTGGATATACATGCATTTTACCACCAAGTTTATCCTGGATATCTATAATACGCACACGCATACCCCTTAAGCCTGAATAGAAACTAGCAAATAATCCTGCAGGACCTCCGCCAATTATAATAACATCATCCATAAAGCATCCTCCCAAAATTCAGCTTGTGTCTTTCCTACATTATGCTATAATTGATAACGATTATCAATGAAAACCTTTTAATTTTCAAAATTCTTAAAATTTAGGAGCTGTTAATCTGTGAAGAAATTGTTATTAATTTTAATTTGTTTGACATTATTTGTAGGCGCTTGCAGCACACAAGATTCAAGTAAAAAGAACGATAGTGAAAATAAATCCACTGAAAAATCTTTTAAGGATGATACAGCTAAAGAAGTTAAAATTCCTAAAAACCCTAAAAGAATTGCTGTTTTACACCCAACTTATATCGGCGCATTGGTAAAATTTGGCCATAAGCCGATTGCCGTACCAGAATTTGTAGAGAAAAACAAAGTATTAAATGATGCTACAAAAGGCATTAAGCGTATTGATAATACCAGTGTTGAACAAGTTACTAAACAAAAACCGGACCTTATCGTAACGACAATACAAGATAAAAATATTAAAAAATTACAGAAAATTGCTCCAACCGTAGCTTTTGATTCAGAAAAATCTACTTATAAAGACCATGCAAAAAAACTTGCCGCTTTAGTCAATGAAGAGTCGAAAGCTAAACAATGGATTAAAGACTGGGATAAACAAATGGCCGACGATAAAAAAGAATTGTCACCATTAATTAAAGGCAAGACTGTGTCAGTATTGCAACAAACTCCAAAAGGTACTATGGCATTTAGTGATCATTTAGGTAGAGGCACAGAAATCTTATATGATGGTTATGGTATGAAGCAACCTAAAGCGCTAGAAAAAGCAACTCAAGACAAATTTGCCACACCTATTAATCCTGAAAATTTCAAAGATTATATAGGCGATTTTGCAGTTATTGCGACAAATGGTGATCAACCTGCACCGTTCGAAAACACTAATTATTGGAATAATCTACTAGCAGTTAAAGATAATCAGGTGATTAAATTTGATGTTACAGAAACACAGTATAATGACCCTATTTCTTTAGAAAAACAACGTGATATTTTTTATAAAGCATTAAAATCAAAAAAATAATATAGTACATCTCGTTTCATTTTTACTAGTACTGTAGATAAAAATTATTTATAAAAAAGCAAAAGCTGCCAACAATGGTTTACGCATTGTTAGCAGCTTTTTAATTAATCCCTTGGGTCTTTCACTATTGCATTTCTTAATAAGAAGAATAATAGTATAAAGCCAGCAGTTAAAATCGTATGACCTATACCTGCATATCCCGCAAAAGATTCAGGCACAGTCAATCCAATGACTTGGTATGTACCTTTTGTAAACATCATACCTATTGTCGTTAATACGCCAATATTATAAACAATAAAGAACCAATTAAATAAATAATAACTACTTAGTTTAAATACTTTTACAACAGGCAATAAAATCAAATGCATAAACATCCCTAATATAAGGGTATGAGTATGTACTACAACGAGTTGTGTATCACCAGTGAAATGATGTGCAAGCGTCAATTCACGATAATAGAAACCACTGAGTAAGCCTAAAACTGTATAAATTAAAAAAGCATATAATACTCTACGCATAGATAATCCTCCTCAAGCATATTATATGACAATTATCTTAAAATTACAGTGACAATTCTTCAAACATATAGAAATACTACGACGTCTTTGCTTTACCTTATATATAACCACGTCTTGTTTATCACATAACTACAAATTAAAAACTAAGCATCCTATTTTTAGCGCTAGTATAGGATGCTTAGCCTTTATATTATTAATCCAGTTATGTTTTACTTATTTTCACTTTCTTCCACTTTATCGATCTTATCAACTTTGCGCTGTGAACCACCTTCCCAACTCACATTAAGATAAGCTTCAACATTTTTTTTAGCAACTTCAACACCTATAATTTGTGCCCCCATAGTTAAAATCTGTGCATTATTGCTTAATTGTGCACGTTCTGCAGAATAATAATCGTGTGCTAATGCTGCACGTATGCCTTTTATTTTGTTTGCAGTAATTGCTACACCAATACCCGTACCACAAATCAAAATACCGCGTTCGTTTTCACCTTGTTGAATGCTTTTTCCAACTTCAGCCGCTACATCAGGGTAGTCCGTTTCAGCACATTGATGACAACCAAAATCTTCAACTACATGTCCTAAATGCTCAACATGCGCTTTGACCGCTTCTTTTAAATCATATCCATTATGGTCTGCACCAATTGCTATTTTCATTAAAATTCCTCCTTAAATTTTCTTCATACCTTATATAAATGCTTTAAATGTATCTAGCATCAAATAGGCAGACATTGCGCCAGGATCTACATGTCCTTGGGAACGATATCCCAAACGTTTTGATCTTCCTTTATTCGATACAATATCTTTAGTACTTTCCATACCATGTTTTGCTTCACCTAACGCTACTTGAAATGCATCAGCAAACGATTCCCCTGATTGTTGTGCATGTTCTAATGATTTGTAAAAAGGTTCAAGTGTATCTATCATCGTTTTATCGCCTATTTTAGCTTTACCTCTATCCTGGATTCCTTTACAAAAAGCAATCCAATATTGATAGAGACCTTCATCATCTAAAGATGTCTCATTTTTAACAGCAACGGCACCTTTTAAATAGCCAGAAGCGTACAATGGTCCGACAGATGAACCGACAGCATCTAAGAAACGCTTACCAACTGCTACACTAATTTTTGAAATATCATCTTGGTCTGCCAATTCATTTTGAATTGTTTCTTTAACAGCTTGATAACCGATATCCATCGTTACGCCATGGTCACCGTCACCAATTTTTCTATCCAATTCGCAAAGTTCGTCTTTTTTATTTTCAAAAAGTTCGGTTAAAGCTAAAATATACGCTTTAAATGATTCATTTGTTAATGTCATAATGCGCTCCTCCTAAATGACTTTGAAATTTGGACAATCTATAGGATGATCTATACAGCGCTTCAATGTATCATCAACTTTCATCAATGTAATTGAAAATCCACCCATTTCCATTGAAGTAATGAAATTCCCTATAAATGTTCGGTAT
Organism: Staphylococcus saprophyticus subsp. saprophyticus ATCC 15305 = NCTC 7292; assembly: GCF_000010125.1. Lineage (NCBI taxonomy): Bacteria > Bacillati > Bacillota > Bacilli > Caryophanales > Staphylococcaceae > Staphylococcus > Staphylococcus saprophyticus. Next base: position 558,496 of record NC_007350.1, on the reverse strand, counting down.
GTGTTGATATGATTATCTTTTAAAATTGCATCTACTTCTTTATTGGTAATATAAAGTTCCATTTGTGAAGTGGCGCCCAAACCATTGATTAAGACAACAACATCATCTTCAGCGTGATAGATGTCTTCTTTTAAAATATTTTGCATAATAACTTGAACCGTTTCTTTAGCTGTGCGAATTGTTGTTTTTTCAATACCAGGTTCACCGTGATGACCTAAACCGATTTCCATCTCATTATCTTTTAAATCAAAGCTTGGTTTACCTGTTTGCGGCAAATAACATGGACTCAAACCAATACCCATTGAACGCGTTTGATCGTTTGCCAATTGCGCAATACGTCTAACTTCTTCTAAATCATAACCAAAGTCTGCAGCCGCACCAGCCGCTTTATAAACTAATAATTCTCCTGCAATCCCCCTGCGATCATCTATATCTTTGGAAGAAGCGACGTCATCATTACCAATCACTGCCTTAGTCACAATATCATCTTCAATTTCCGTCATTTCACTCGCCATTTCAAAATTCATTAAATCTCCTGCGTAGTTTCCATAGATATAAAGTACGCCATGGCCATGATTTATTTCTCTTGTAACTGCCTGTATAGGTATTGGCGAAGGTGAAGCAAAAATATTTCCAACGGCTACACCATCTGCCATACCTTTACCAACATATCCTAAGAATGCTGGTTCATGACCAGAACCACCACCTATCAATATGCTAACTTTTCTTTTGTCATTTCTCTTTTTGCCTATTAAAGCTCTCTTATGGAGTTCAGAACGTCTAATATATTCTGGATAAGCAATTAGATAACCAGACATTAGTTCCTCAATCACATTATCTGGGTTATTAATCATTTTTTTCATTTTAAAACGCTCCTTTTACGACGTTGTGTTTGACAATATTAATTTATGGTACTAGAACCACTTTTAGCGATTGATCTCCTTTTTTCATCAATTCAAATCCTTCTTCAAAATCTTTTAAAGGTAGTTGATGTGTGACAACGCCATCTGTAGGGAAGTCGTCTTTTTGAATACCATCTATAACCAATGGATAACAATAAGGTCCTAAGTGACTACCCATTAAATCTAATTCTTTACGGTCAGAGATAATACTCCAATCCACCGTGACTGGATCTCCAAAAACAGAAAATTCTACAAAACGACCTAATTTTCTAATTGCACTTAAACCTTGTTCTACAGACTTAGGATGGCCAGTTGCTTCAATATACGTATCACAACCATATCCTTCTGTCATATCTTTAATTTCTTTTACAACATCCACTTTTGATGGGTTCATAACAATATCAGCACCAAATGCTTTAGCTAATTCTAATCGATCATCTTTCATATCTAAGACGACTAATGTTTCCGCACCCGCTTTTTTAGCTGCGCCAACCATACCTAAACCTAGTGTACCGGCACCAGATAGGACAACAAAGTCACCTAATTTAATATTGGCACGTTGAATGGCATGCAAGCTACATGCATATGGTTCAATTAAAATGGCTTTTTCAATAGGCATATCTTCTGGTACTTTGTAATTAATAGCCTCTTTAGTAAATTTCATATATTCCGCCATACCACCGTTAACATTGTTTTGGAATCCATAAAGATCATGTTTTTCACACATCCAATATTCGCCGCGGTTACAGAATCTACAATTCCAACAAGGTACGATTTGTTCTGAAATCACACGATCTCCAATTTCAAAATCTGTAACATCTTCTCCTTTTTCTACAATGCGTGCTATAAATTCATGTCCCGGAATCATAGGTGCTTTAATGTATGAAGGTTGCTTTTCATCACCCCAAAAACTTGGTGCACCGCCATAAGCCTTTATATCACCAGCACATATACCACATGCTTCAACTTTCACAACAATTTCTTTAGGATGTTCTATCGTTGGCGTTTCAACTGTTTCATATTTATATTCTCCAGGCGCGTATGCGACTACTGCGTTCATTGTTTCAGGATAATTTTTCTTACTCATCATTAACAGCTCCCTTATCATTTTTAGAAAACGCTTTCATCTATATGTGTAATTCTAATATACTTTTTCATTTATCACAAATATTTTTTCATTTATTTTCGTTTTGTTTTCTTTTTGTTTTCTTATATAGAATTTATGTTAATATAAAAGTGATACTAAAGAGGATGTGAAGCACATGAAAATGTATGCAGATGAACGCAGAGAACATATATATTCGTATATTAAATCTCATAAACGCGCAACAGTAAAACAACTATCTGATTACTTAAGTGTTACTGAAGCAACAGTAAGAAGTGATTTACGGAGACTAGAAAGTGAAAATAAATTAACACGTACACATGGTGGCGCTAAAGTCACAGAAAATATAGGCTCTAAATTTAACTTTTCTTATCGTTTAACACAAAAACACGGTGAAAAATATAAAATAAGTAAGTCCGCCTTAAAAAAAATTAAACCGCAACAATGTATTATGATTGATGCAAGTTCGACTACTTATGAACTCGCCAAATTACTTGCAGAAACTACGATGGAACTGACAATTATTACAAATGGTCTAGAAAATGCCGTACTATTAAAAGAAAATCCACATTTAACCGTTCTCGTAGTTGGTGGTTTTGTTTCACAAGATTCAAACGCGATAACTGGGAATATCGATTCTCAAATTCTAGAAATGTATCACATTGACTATTTCTTTTTATCTGCAAATGGTTTTACGTTAGAAAATGGATTAACTGATTTTTCATTACCTGAAGTACAATTAAAAAAACAAATGGTACAAGAAAGTGAAAACGTCATCGCTCTCATTGATAAAAGTAAATTTGGTGTTTCTTCAACACTTTCCTTTGCGAAAATATCTGATATTAATGAAGTCATTACGGATGAAAAACCAGAACATAAATGGCTTAAACATGTCCCGTTTTCAGTAACCGTTGCACAATAACAATAATGAAGTTTCACTGAATCGCACATGCATATGGTATATTTTTAATTTCAACATCTTACAAACGTGATCACTAAATAATTCGCGACATATAAAACGCCCTACAAAGTAGACATGCATAAATGCAAACTTTGTAGGGCGCTTTTCATTTCTATAACCCATATGATTCAATTTTCAGTTATACGCCACCTGACCAACCAACAGCTGTAAATATAAAAAGTACGATGGAACCAACTACTAGCCATACGATGAATAATGGTATCATAAATTTGAACCATGAGCCAAAGTTTGCTTTAGCAATCGCAATGGCACCTATCGTAGCACCTAAAGTAGGCGTAATTAAGTTACCTAGCCCACCACCAAAAGATAAAGAAGTTAATAAAATTTGATCATTAACACCTAATGTTTCTGTTACCGGTTGTAATATCGGTACCATGACACTCATTAGACCTGAACCTGACGGAACTAAGAAGTTAAAGACCGTTGCCACTAAAAATACGATTACGGAAACAATACCTAAAGATGCACCATCAAGTTGTGTTGTAAGTGTATGAACAATCGTGCTAAGAATTTGTCCTTTTTCCAAAATAACACTTATCGTATTCGCCATGATAATAGCAAACGCAACGACCAACATTGGCTTTGCACCTTCTAAAAATCCATCGACCATTTCGCTAGGCGTTTTGCTTTTTACAATATAAGCCAATACAAAACTTATTCCGAAAATAGTAATAAATACACCATTTCCGTATTTTTCTGTCCATCTAAACAAACCATTTCCTAAAGCTAAGACAATTGGCGTTAAGACAACTAATGCAACGACGATACTGTCTCTCCAATTGACTTGTCTATCCTCGGTAGCCATTTCATGATGCGCTGTTTGAGTTATATCTTGTCGCCATTCACTTGTATTCATCACACTCTTACTGGGATCTTTTATTACTCTTCTTGCATACCAAACAACATACAATAAAGTAACAATTAAGAATACGCCATACATAATCGCTCTTCCACCATAACCCGAATACAATGCAACCTCAGGATATACAATTTGTCCTATCTTTGCCATACCGGATGGAGATACTGAAAAAGCCATGTACAATGGTAAAAAGGTAATCGCTAATGCCATGATTGGATCTAGTTTCAATCGATTCACTAAAATGACACCTAATGTTACAAATACAATCATTTGATCTCCGCCAATAAAGAAACCAATAAATGCCATTAATGAAAATAAGCCAATAATAAGTGGCAATGCGCCGGCATGTTCAAAGCGATAAATCATATAATTCGTTAATTTTTTTACAGAATCAAGATATAATATACCTCCCATTGCGCCGCCGATAAACAGTAATAAGGTTACTGTTTGTGCTGATTGAATACCGCCGTTTAAAATGAGTGTTATAGCATAAATTGGATTCACTGGATTTTGATCAATAGCATGATATGTGCCTTGGATAATTGAACCATCTTTATTAGTATCAAATGCACCTGCAGGAATAATATAGGTCAAGAAACAAGCAAACATCATCATGATTAACATGATTAATAGAACGTGAGGTAATTCGAATTTTTTCTTAGTCTTTACTGCTATATGATCAGAAGTCTGATTTACATTTTGATTACTGACATTTTGATATGATGTTGTGCTTGATTCTGACATACGGATTCACTCCTTTTATAATATAAAAATAGACACAACTGTATATAACATAGATGTGTCTATCTATATAAGTACGTATATTTAATTATTGCGTTACATGTGACTGACTATATCTATTTTCTTTAAATGGAATACCTATGTGATCACGTAATGTATCACCTTGATACTCCTGAGTGTAATAACCTTTTTGTTCTAATATCGGTAAGACATGATTGATAAATTCATCATAAACCGCACCATAAATATGTGGTCCAAATATAAAGCCATCTGCTGCACCATCTTCAAACCATTCAATAATTAAATCGGCAACCTTTTCATATGTGCCCATGAATGGAGAACGGCGGACAGTCTCTTCTAAGGCAACTTCTCGTAAAGTAAGCTGATGTTCTTTAGCGCGAGCTGCGATCGCATCTGCAGTAGCACGGAAACTATTTTGTCCAACTTCGCCAAGCTCTGGGAATGGTGCGTCTAAATCATATTGACTAAAATCATGATGATCATAATATCTTCCTAAATAATCTAACGCCTCATCAATATTAGCTAATGATTTTATTTCCTCAAATCGAGATTCAACTTCATTTTCAGTTTCACCAATAATCGGTGCTAATATAGGGTATACTTTCACTTCATTAGGATTACGTCCAAATGCTTTTGCTTGCGCTTTGATACTATCATAATTGCTTTGAGCGATTTCTTTGGATTCACCTAACGTAAATACTGCATCCGCATATTTAGCTGCGTAAGCCTGACCTTTCGGAGATGCACCAGCTTGGAAAATGACCGGTTGACCTTGTTCAGAACGGCTTGCATTTAGTGGACCTTTGACCTGAAAATACTTACCTTTGTAATCTAAAGTATGCATTTTATCTTTATCAAAATACTCACCTTTTTCCACATCAAAAGTAAATGCATCGTCCTCATATGAATCCCATAAACCTTGAACTACTTGAATATGCTCTTCGGCAATATCATATCTAATATCGTGTTCCGGATGGTCACCTTTACTATAATTATCTGCACTACCTGCAAGTGGTGATGTAACTACATTCCAACCTGCACGTCCATGGCTAATTCTATCTATTGTTGCTAACTGACGTGCTACTGTAAATGGTTCACTATAAGACGTTGAAATTGTCCCTACTAAACCGATATTTTTTGTAACTGGTGCAAGGGCAGCCAGCAATGTAAGTGGTTCATGTCGATCTAAAAAATGAGGTATAGATTTCTCATGTATATATAAACCATCGGCAACAAATACAAAGCTAAAACCTGCTGCTTCTGCTCTCTTAGCAATTTCCAATTGAAAATCAAAATTTGTACTCGCATCATCAGGCACTTCATTCGATTTCCAAGCATGCATATGACTACCTGGCCCGTTAAGCATAATTCCAAAATCTATTTTCCCTTTAGTCATACTATCCCTTCTTTCTCGTTAATCACATGCTTTGCAGGTGACATTTGTTTAACTGTTTTCATTCGTAATTCATGATTTTGAACCGGTATGTGTAACATAAATTCATCTATCAATCCATCGACATTTAATTGTTGCAATTGTTGTTTTACTTCGCTTGCTGAACCATCTAATACTTCAATTTTTTTAGTTTCAACTTCAAATGTTTCCGTACTTTGTTCTGTAAATGTGTCTAATTGTTGTTTCGTATTGACTGTAATTTTCCGACCGTCTTTAAAATGAAGTGCATAATTTGTGCGCCCTTCTTCTACCAAAGCCTTATCTGCTTCACTTTCAGTTACTACTGTAGCTACACCCACGATAACTCTTCCCTCAGGATATTGTGCTTTATATGCTTTAATCGACTGATGTAACACGTCAATATTAGAATTAATGAAAAATGCATATACAAAACCTACTTTTTCGTCAGCAGCAAATTGTGCTGAATTTTCACTTCCTCCAAGTAAGTAAAGTTCTGGTGACGGAATTTCATTATTACGTATAGATGTTTGTAGCTGACTATATGCTTCTTCATCTGTGAAATCATTTTTATTAAAACGATTTAATAAGTGAAATTTTTCGTTAAAAGTTGTTTGCGGAGATTTTAATTCAGATTGTAATGCTTGGGTTGCTAAAGGAAAACCACCCGGCGCCTTTCCTATACCTAAATCCACTCTTCCAGGTGCAATATTGCTAATCAAATGAAATTGCTCAATCACTTTAAACGGACTATAGTGTTGTAACATAACGCCACCCGATCCCACTCGAATACGTTTCGTTTGATTTAGTAAATGTGTCACTAATATTTCTGGACTCGTTCCAGCGACTTCAGGTATATTGTGATGCTCTGCAACAAAATATCTTGTGTAATTTTCTGTATCGGCAAGTTGAGCTAATTCAACTGTACGTGCGATACCATCCCTAACAGTTTCATCAGTATCTATTGGACTTTGATCTAAAATACTCATTGATGTCATACATAAACCCTCCCAATCAATTTTCTGAATATTATATTAATAGTAATACTATGCCTGTCTCGCACATTTGTCAAGTATTCCTATCGTTTTAATAAGGATTAAAATAACAATAATGACAGGTCATTAATTCATGTTCATATCTGATTAATGACCTGTCTTATATAGTTTCATTTATTTATAAATATTGTTGGTTGGTATATTGAATAGACCTTACCAAAACTCACATATATGAATTTAAATAATCTATACTATAACGCTGTATAACCGCCATCGATTGTAACAACACTTCCCGTCACAAACGATGAAGCATCAGACGCTAAATATAATGCAGCACCTTGTAATTCTTCTGGAACCCCTGGTCTACCAAGTGGTGTAAATTTCATCCATGTATCAATCATATCTCCGCCTTGTGCGAAATAATCTTTTGTAAGTTCTGTCTTCATGTATCCTGGTGCAATAGAATTTACACGAATACCATGTTCAGCCCATTCACTTGCTAAACTTTTCGTAAACATAATGACAGCACCTTTCGATGTATTATAGGCAGCTTGAGGTTGTGGCGTATTCACTATAATACCTGACATTGAAGATGTATTAATAATTGATCCTTTTTTCTGTTCTATCATCACTTTACCAACTGCTTGTGAGACTAATACCATACTGTTAATATTCACATCCATATTTTTTACCCAACGATCGTATGGCATATCTTCAAATTTCACATGTTCATTAATACCTGCATTATTAAATAAAATATCAATACGGCCAAATGTATCCATGACATCTGTAACCATTTGTTCAACATCCGATACGCTTGTAACATCTACTTTACATGCGATTGCTTTGTTACCTGTTTCATTTTTAAATTCAGCAGCTGTCTCCTTGGCCAATTCTAAATTTATGTCAGCAATGACTAAGTTTGCGCCCGCTTCGGCTAACCCTTTACCCATAGCTTTACCTAATCCAGAAGCACCACCCGTAACAATTGCCACTTGGTTATCTAATTTAAACTTATCGAAAACACTCATATTGTAACCTCCATTATTTCCTTATGTTATTACTAATTGTAGGATAAAATAATTAATTAAGATAGTGCAAACGCTTACTAAATTTAAAATTAATAAAGTGAGACCGGCATCACAGTTTCTAAAAGTGATTCCAGTCCCACATTCACCTCATTAAACGTAATTTAATGTGACCATTCTAATGCATGTTCCGTCTCTTCATTTGTCTCAATTTCATCGATGTCTATCATTGATTCTGAAATATTTCTCGAATGATAACCGATACGTTCTAATATACCTATCATATCAAGATATAATAAACCACCTTCTGGTGTACACTCACCTGAACTTAGTCTCTTAATATGTTTTTTCCTTAAATCATGCTCTAAACGATAAGACTCATTACTTATTTTCACAATTTCATCTCGTTTGACCCTGTCATAGACATCAAACATATCGATTGTTTTGTCAAAAGATGTCGTTACATGATCATACAATCGATTGATACTCGCTTCTGCTTTTTCAGAAATTTGAACTTGATTCGTTTGTTCTTTTTTCTTATCTAATAAATAAGCTTCAGATAATCCTGCCACTTTCAATATTGTTCGGTTTACATCTTGAAGTACAGTCATTCTTTCCGCATCTTTTTTAGATAATTTCTTTTCAGATATCTTAGTTAAATATTGACGTACATTATCATTCATATTATCTATAGCCGCGTGTTTATGCATGATGTCTCTTTCTTTTTTATCATCATATTCATTTACATTCTTAAGCATAGAAAATGTCATGTGCCCAATATTTTGAATTTCTTCTTGAGCCTCTTGGAGAGCAATGCTCGGTGCTCTATTAATAAGATTTCTGTCTAAATTTCTAGGTTTATATTTTTCATTTAAATCTTCACCTGGAACAATTTTAGTCACTACCCATGCGAGTACAAAAATAAACGGTAATTGTATTAATGTATTGGTAACGTTGAATGTACCATGTGCAAAAGCAATAACCATTTCCGGTTTTAAGTTGAGCAGACTTTGCATCCATTCAATAGCCATTTGATACAGTGGCAGTATAATTAAGAATATAGATGCGCCTATAACATTAAACATGACGTGCACCGCTGCAACACGTTTAGCTGCCAGTGAGCCAGCAAGACTCGCTAATACTGCAGTGATCGTCGTACCTATATTATCACCAAGTAAAACTGGTAATGCGCCATGTAAACTAATCAAGTCATTTGCAAAAAAGCCTTGCAAAATACCGATTGTTGCACTTGAACTCTGAATAACTACAGTCAATATTGTTCCTGCGATAAGGCCATAAATTGGATTAGAAGACATATCCAACATCAATTGTTTAAAACCTTCTAAATCAGCTAAAGGTTTAACTGCGCCACTCATCAGTTCTAAGCCATAAAACAATGCACCGAAACCAAATAGGATCATCCCTATATTTTTCACTTTACGTTTTTGAATAAAGAATATTAAAAATGCACCAATAGCTAAAATAGGAAGCGCATAAGCACCAATGTCTATACCTATAATAAATGCTGTAACCGTCGTACCTATATTGGCACCCATGACTACTCCTATTGCTTGACGCATGGTCATAAACCCTGCACTTACTAGCCCAATTGTAATTACAGTAGTTCCCGAGCTACTTTGAATTAAAATCGTTACAATCATACCGGCAAGTACACCCATGATTGGATTTCTTGTAAATGTATTTAAAATGTTTCTAAGACGATCACCCGCAGCTGCCTGTAGGCCATCACCCATTTGTTTAATTCCGTATAAAAATATACCTAAACCACCTATAAAAGTAAAAATAATCTCCATTACTGAAGAATCCATCATTACACCTCTTTGAATTATTTGTAAACCATGTTAATTGTATCTAATTTTTGTTAAGTCAATGTTAAACAAATATTAAAATATAAGGTCAGTTAGTCAATAAATTTGTAATCATATTGCAAGGAGATAATAAATTTCCTTAAAAGACTGGCGCAATCGAACTTTACCTTATTGATTATTTTAATTAATATTAAAAATCCGAATCGATTTTTTAGTATCGACTCAAATTTAAAACTTGCTTATTTTTATTGATGCCGCTTTACGTTTATGACTGTCATCATTTTATCAATTGAAGTGACACATAATGATAAGTGCTTTCCCCAATTTTTTACGTAAACAAAAAAAGAGCCTGGGCATCAATAGATGTCTCAGACTCAAAAATTTATTATATTTATTTTTATGACGGAATTTCAGTACGTTTACCACTATGTTTTCTTATCATAGCAGCACTAATAGAAGATACAATACCAAAGATGATAAATCCTACAAACATCCACATTGTAGCATTCATTTCTAACGGTTGATTCATATAAAGTAATTCTCTTAGGTACTCACCATAGTGTGTAAATGGATTCCAACTTACAATATAATCTTGATAGAACTTAGGTAGCATTTGTTTAGGGAACATAACTAATTGCATACTAAAGAACATTGCAATAAAGAATATTGGTATTGATTTCATACCTAATCAAGTCATTACGCCTAAAATAAGTCCAATAAATCCTAACAGTGCAATTGAGACAAATACGGCTATTTTATTAATGTCAGGAAAATCAAACCCTTGGACGGCAGACATAAAGTAAACATAGCCAAAGCCACCAATAAATGCTGTAAGTACACCCACACCTAATTGACCTAAAGATGCAATTAAACGGTGAGAAATTTTAATATTGTCAGATGTTCTAAAGGCAAAGAATAACAAGATTGATGCCACAATTGAACTGATCCACACTGGCATAAACATTAAGAAAGAAGCATTACCATTACCTTGATGATCTTTCACTTTGTGCACTTGTTTATCAGCTACTTTTACAGGATTTGTCAGTCCTTCAATTTCATTAGCACTCACTTTTACATCTTGCTTTTCTAAAGTATCTAAACTTTGTTGCGTGATTTGTTTATTTAGATTGTCACCAATACCGTTTAGTACATTAGATGAAATTTGAGATGCCTGCATATTTGCACCCTTATTAGTTATCGTTTTAAACTCTGCACGTTTAACTTTAATATCTTGAGAAGCACCTGATTTAGCCATTTGACTTTGCATTTGTTTGGCTTGTTCTGGTGGTATTTCACCTGATTTAACTTTATCTTGCATTTCTTGTTTTTTGCTATCCATCACTACTTTTTGAGTTTGACTCATAGCATGTTTTGAAAAATCTTTTTCGAAAATCGCTGCGCCATAATATTTTTGTTCGTCTAGTCCTTTTCGAACGTCTTTTTCATTATCAACCTTTACCCATTTTACTGTATCAGAATCACTATCTAAGAGTTTATCCTCTAAATTTTTCCCTATATTAATATCTTTATTTTATATAGAAGTACCTTCATCATGATTAACGATTGCTATTGGTAATTCCTTAGGTTTTGGATTATATGCTGGATAAAATGCAATTGAAAAAATTGCAAGTATGATTAGAATTGCAATAGGTGCAATCCATAATAATTTACTTTTAAAAATATTCATATTAACTTACCTCCTTCTTAAACACCTTGTTGATTAATAACTACTTTGTTTATTATAATGAGATTGTTTCAATAAACAATATGCAATGATAACCATTATGTCCGTTTTTGAACATTTTTACTTAAATTGTCTATTAACGTACAAGGAGTTGACAATATATGATTGAAGATCGACGCGTTCGTAAAACGAAACAAGCAATTAAAAATGCATTCATTCAATTATTAAATAAAAAAGATTTAGAAAAAATCACGATACAAGATATCACAGAATTAGCAGATATTAACCGTGGCACTTTTTATTTACATTATGAAGATAAATATATTTTACTTTCAGATATAGAAGATGAGTATATCAGTGATTTAGCAGATGATATGCTTTTCTACAAAGATATGACAAAAGGGCTCAACATTGAAGCTTTCGCTAAAGTCTTTTCAGAGAAAGTGCTAAAAAATATCATGGTTTATATCAATAAAAATATCGAATTTTATCAAATTATTTTTAAATTAGAGCGAAAGAGTCATATAGAAGAAAAAATATCAGAACTCAAGTTTGAGAATATGTCTAAGAATGTTAATGATGACCATAGCATTTCTGGTATACCGTTAGATTACTTTCATAGTTATGTTTTTGGTGCTACGATTTCTTTTATTAAACACTGGGTTCAAGATACAAATAGAAAGGAACCTGACATTGTCGTTGGCTACTTATTTAAAATTATTTTTAATGGTCCATTGCGCTTAATGGCAAACGGACAATTAAAATAATGAATTGTATGCTTGTCAATATCATGTTTCTTCGCTAACATTAAAAAGAATTTCAAAGAAAGGACATCATTGTCTTATGATAACTGCTTACAAGCATTCACAAACCCAAGAAATTGTTCATACTGAATTAGATCAAACCGCTTCATGGATAAATGTTGTTGATCCAAATTGGGAAGAAATAGAAACTTTAATCAATCGTTATGATATTCCTGAAGATTTCATTCGCGATCCACTAGATTCAGAAGAAAGCGCCCGTGTAGAATACGATGAGGATACACGCTACTCGCTTATCATACTAGATTTACCTGTTGTTAATGACACAAACTTGAAAGTATTGTCATTTATTACGATTCCTTTAGGTATTATTATCGGTAATAAAAAGATTATTACTGTTTGTAATGTAGAAAATGAATTTCTTGATAATTTTGCACGCCAAAATATTAACTTACATTTTCACAGTCGTTTTGCATTAAATATATTATTGACCATTTCAAATCACTATAACAGAAACTTGAGATTACTCAATAAAACGCGTCTACGTATAGAACGTGACCTAAAAAATAACGTCACAAACAAACAGTTATATAATTTAATGGAAGTAGAAAAAAGTTTAGTCTATTTTTTAGCCGCGCTAAAAGGAAACGAAAGCATAATCAAAAAATTATTTAGGTTGCCAGCCATTAAACGTTTTGATGAAGACGAGGATATATTAGAAGATTTAGTTATAGAAAATAACCAAGCATTAGAAACAACAAGACTTTATACAGATATCTTAGAAAGTATTACAACATCATATGCTTCCTTACTTTCAAATGAAATGAACAATACCATGAAGACATTAACGCTTTTTACAGTATTTTTAACTTTACCAACATTGGTATTTAGCTTTTTTGGGATGAACGTCCCATTACCAATCAATGATCACAGTTACATCTCATGGATTATTGTGATCTGTATTTCACTTATCATTGTATCAATTGTCGGCGCATTTTTATGGCGAAAACAAAAGTTATGATGCTTAATTAAAATGTAGTAATTAAATACACAATCCTCATTTTAAATATGATTTCGTATGAATGCTTTAGCATATATATGATCAAAAAGGTTTGTTCATTTTTAGAGTAATAAAGAAAACGGTAATTTCTATTTTATTTCAATAGAAATTACCGTTTTCTTAGTTTATGTTTTCAACTTGTAATCTATAACAACTTTTAGCTATTTTGAAATGGCTTTATTCCCTTTTCTATAAGATAGCCCATATGTTAATCCAAATGCTACGATAAAGGCGATTAACATGCCTATTCCATAATGTAACCAACCATTATGTTGGCCACTTATAGAAATAAAACCAGGGATTCCTGCCGTACCTAACGCGATTGCTTTCACTTTAAAGAAAGATATATAGGCTGCTCCTATACCTGAACCTACTATCGCACCAATAAAAGGATATCTAAGTTTTAAGTTAACACCAAACATAGCTGGTTCGGTAATACCTAATAATGCTGATATACCCGCTGCAGATGCGACGCCTTTAAGTTTTTTATTTTCTTTAACAATAAAGAAAGCTGCTAGTGCTGCTGCACCTTGCGCAATATTCGACATTGTCGCAATTGGGAAAATAAATGACCCACCTGTTGAAGCACTATCTGCAATCAACTGTGTTTCAATCGCAATAAAGCTATGATGCATACCAGTAATTACAATAGGCGCATATAATAATCCGAAAATCAGACCGCCAATCGCACCACCAAATTCATACAGCCATGTTAAACCATCTGACAACCAATAGCCTAATGTCCGTGTAATTGGTCCTACAAATGAAAATGTAACAAATGCAGTAACTAATATAGATAATAATGGCGTAAGTAAATTATCTAAGACAGTTGGTACTACTTTACGTAGTGCTTTTTCAATTGTCGCAAGAATATATGCAGCCACTAACATAGGAAGCACTTGCCCCTGATAACCAACTTGGTTAATGTCTAAACCAAAGAGATTCCAGTGAGGGATTGCCTTACCTTCTTCTACAGCTTTCGGATAATCATAGGCACTCATTAAATCGGGATGTACCAATATCATCCCTAAAGCTGCACCAAGAAAGGCGTTGCCTCCAAACCGCTTCGCAGCACTAAAACCTATTAATATAGGTAACAATGTAAATGGTGCATTAGCAAAGACATTGATCATCTCAGCTAGCCCTTTAAACTGGTTATGTACGTCAATTAATGATTGACCATCATAAAAAATACCTGGTGCTGTTAAAATATTATTAATACCCATTAATAGACCACCAGCTACAATTGCCGGTATGATTGGTACAAAAATGTCCGATAACATTTTGACAAATCGCTGAAATGGATTCATATTTTTATTACCTTGTGCTTTCACTTCAGAAGTTGTAGAAGCTTCTTTACCTGTTATGTTTTCTAATTCATTAAACACTTTATTCACAGTACCAGAGCCAATAATAATTTGATATTGACCACCTGTTGAAAACGTTCCCTTAACGACATCCATATCATTCAATACTTTCTCATCAACTAAACTTTCATCCTTAAGAACAAGTCGTAAACGCGTAGCACAATGCGCCATTGCGTCTAGATTGTCTTCTCCTCCTATTGCATTTAATAGTTCTTCCGCAGACTTTTTATAATTCAATTAAATCCCTCCTCATTAAATGGAACCGGTACCAAAAATCTTTATCCTTATTGTAACCGGTTCCAACTAAGAACGCAATATCACACTTTAATTATTTATTATTACATCTATGGCAACTACAACATATTACCCTACTGTTTTTAATTCTTCATCTGATATACAACTAGCATAGGACTTAATTCTTTCAATAAAATAATCTTGTAATATTTGTATCGTTTGCTGATTTGTTTCTACGTTACCTAAATGAATTTTCCACGCTCGCGCAGGACATTCAGTGTCAAAAAATTCCTTATGCAATCTCACTGTTTCACGGTTTATAGGTAAATGATATTTGTTCAATATAAGTGCAGCCATTTTGAAACTAGCTTCTTCATTTCTCATAAATGCCTCATCATCTAAAACACCATTTATTTTAGATTGGCAACGTTCTATACCTACATAATGTGAATTAGCAAATGCGTTACCACAGTGCCATTCTATATATTCAGATGGATGAAACCAATAGCACGTATTAGCGTCTACATAGAGACATGCCCAGCCTTTCTCTAATTCATTTCTATTTATTCTGCGCTTCAACCACTCAATGTATGCTTTAGCCGTATAATTTTCAGCATCATCATGAAGTACTACGCCTAATACTTGTAATTTAGGTTCTGTGATCTTTTCTGTTTGTCTATAAAATTCAGAATAAATATGTTCCATTGTGAATCCTCCTTCGTATTTTTGAATTTGTTTTAAAAATTAACTCTCTTCATTCAGAAAAATTATCCAACCTTGAAATTGAATTGTGGTAAATTTAATTTTTAGCTTTAAATCACTTTGTAAGATTTAAAATTATTTATATTTAAAGGATTAAAATTTTCAACTTTTTATAATATAATGTATTTTGTTCAATATATTTATAGCATGTTATTTTATTATCAGGAGTTGCTTTTACGATGGATAATACAACTTTATGTATTCATGAGCATTTAAACACCATTACACGCCGTTGTATCAATCAAGTGATCTTATTGTTTTCACTGAGTAATCATTTAGACATAACTTTAAATGGAAGAAAAATCTCAGCTGGAAATAACATTATTATCATTAACCATAGTGATTTATATCAAATATCGAATGCACAACAAGTAGTTGAAATATGCATACCTATTAGACATTTTATAAAATTAGAAAAACACTTTTTCAATTCCAATTATAATTTTAAATTACTAAATTCTGAACCATATTTAAAATATCAAATTTTGACAATGGCGCAACAATTAAACCAATCATTTACTATTGATACTTCTCTAATGACAGAAATTATCACGAAATTAAACAAAGAAGCCAGAGTCGAATATGATGCGCCTTATATTCCAACGATAGACACTGAAAATAGTTTATTAAATAAAATTACTGAATTTATTAAAGCTAATATTTCACTACCTCTTTTATCTAAAGACGTGTCCAAATCATTCTATATCTCGGCATCTTATATTTCAATTCTGTTCAAAAAACATCTAGGCATGAGTTTTAAAAATTATATTACGAGCTTGAAAATTGCCCTTTCACTTTCCGAACTTGTTCAGAATAAGCAAACCATTTATCAGGTTTCCGAACAGTTTGGTTTTAATCATTATTCAAACTATACGCAACAATTTAAACATTTTATGCAAATGACACCAAATGAATTCAGAAAAAATGTTCAATCTAATCCTAAAATGATTGTTCAACTTGTTAATGAAGATATTAGCCCGTATCAAAGTGCTATAGATACTTATACCTCAGATAAACCGCAGACCATAAATCAAATCAACATTGAGTTAAATCAATTAACTTTTAATGATGCTATTAAATCACCTACTGTTTTTATACACGTTGATAATTTGATGGATATTGTGCAATCTGACTACAATACAAAGCTTAGCTTTAAAGATTTAACGAATGCCTATATTTTAATAAATAATAGTCGTAATTTAGCATTAGAAAACCTAAGTCTTACAGGTATGATTGACTTTATCGATGCTTTATTTTCAAATTATGTTGGTATTGCCATAAGAATTAAATCCTTAAATCAGTTTGATCTCATCGAAGATAGTATCTTTCAATTTTTAAAATATAAACCTGAGTACGTCAAACAAAATCGTGATTATAATTTCCTATTGTTACTAGATGCGACACATTTATCTCTAACAGATATTAATCGTTTATATATTAAAATCAAAAACTTCAATGTGAAGCTCAATATTAAAGTTGGCATCACAGTTGAAGGTGTCATAGAGCAGACACACTCATTAAAGAATGCGTCAAAATTATTAAATCGGTTTAATTTTGATTTTCATTTCATCGATATTGAGCAAGACAACGTACAAACATTACTTAACAAAAAAAGTACGCATTTCAATAACTCAATGAGTCATTTTGAATACTATAATAAACTCATCGAAGAAACACAAATTGATGCTTCAAAATTTGTTTATACGAAACTATCTAAAAAAGGTTTTTTACTTTATGACGGAAAACATCCCTTACAAATTACAGATTTAATGTGCCATATGCTTATCATGTTAAAAAGAGGCAGTGGCGTCGGCTATGAATTAATACGTAAAGAAAAATATGATATCGCCTTAATGAATAACCATGGTATTTATGAACCATTAATGTACTTATATCAATTTGTTAAACCTTTCATTAGTAAATATACAGCCATTCATCAAAACTATATTATTCTGCATGAAGATCATTCTATTCATCTTTTATTGTTTAACGCACCATATCAAAGATCATCAACACAAGATGTTCAAAAATTCATTTTAAAAGAAAAACATCTACCAGCTAAAACAACGTTGTTCATTCAAACATTGAACAGAGAGCATGGATTTGTTGATTATGCATTACCTTCTTCATTTAATGACACTTATATTGAAAGATCGTTATTACGCTATATTGAAGATTCCACAATTCCTAAAGCTGAAATAAGACACTTCTCTCGTTCAGATTCACCATTATACTTCACTTTACATCATGATGAATTGAAATATATACGTATTTTACCATCTTAGAATCACACTAATGTTAAACTTAACTTAATTTACATCCCAATGAATCTGTACAATTATAGATTATTAACAAGGTATCTGAATCATTTCATTTTGAATGGCAATGTTATAGAATGTTATTTGTAACAGAAACAAATAGTTCGAAAAGGAGCGTTGCACATTGAAAAATAGTAAAGTATTTGCTATATCGTTAAGTGTAATCATGTTAGTTATAGCTGTTGTATTGATTATAATGATGTTCACAAGTGGACAAAAAGAAACTTATTACGGATATATGAAAGATGCTACGACAGCTGATAAAGTCATAAGTGAAAAAGATCATAAAATTGAGAAGAATGTTAAGTTACCATCAAAGTCTGATTTTTCACCTAAAAAAGGAGACTTTGTTAAATTAGTAAAAGCTGACGGTGATGACACTTATAGTAAGATGGAAGTTGTAGATCATGACGATATTCCACATGGCTTAATGATGAAAATCCATGATATGGGCGGCATGAAGGGTATGTAAATATATATTCCACATATCAAATTCGATATACTAAAATAGCTATGAAGAAATCTATAGTAGTAGATTTTTTCATAGCTATTTTTACATTTATAGAAATATGTCTCACTCAAATTAATTATAAAAGCGTGAGAAGTAAAGTCAGTTTAGGAACTAAATGGCCTTCCACAACCGCTTTTTATAATTAAATCGATTTTAAATATGCTTGTCCTTTTTCTTTATCATAAGCATTCTCTCATTTTGCTATAACAATTGTAGACAATGCATTCCCCATGACATTTACGCATGTTCTAACCATATCTAATATACGGTCAACACCTATAATTAATGCAAGTCCTTCTGCTGGTAAGCCCATAGATGTCAATGTCGTTATCAATACGACTATAGAAACACCTGGTACGCCTGCCATACCTTTAGACGCTACCATCAAAGTAACCATCAACATAATTTGCTGCTCTATGGACATATCGATACCATACATTTGTGCTACAAATAATGCTGCGATTGATTGATATAATGCTGATCCATCTAAGTTAAATGTATAGCCGATTGGTACGACAAAAGAGGTAATGTCTTTCGGTGAGCCAAAGCGTTCCATTTTTTGCATTATAATAGGTAGCACTGATTCAGAACTAGAAGTTGAAAAAGCTAAGATTAATTCGTTTTTCAAGATTTTCATTAAAGCAAAAATACTGACACCACATATTTTTGCAACAATGCCTAATATGACTACTACAAAAAATATCATAGCGCCTATAACAACTAAAAATAATTTTAACAATGGAATTAGTGCTGATGCACCAAACGTCATAATCGTTGTACAAATAAACGCAAACACACCAATAGGTGCAAGTTTAAGTATCTTGTTTATCATCCAAAAAACAGCTTCTAATGTACCTGATAAAAAGAGCTTTACAGGTTCAGCTTTTTGACCTATTGTCGATAAGGCAATACCAAAAAATACTGCAAAGAATATAATTGGTAACAATTCACCACTTGTCAAAGCTCCAAAAATATTGGTCGGTACAATATTGACAATCGTATCTATAAAATGGTTGCCATATGTAGATTGTTCTGCAGCTTTTGCTGAACTTTCATAATGACTTATATCCCCTTTAGGTAACTTATTTGGCTCTAAGCCTGCGCCTGGTTTAAAAATATTAGCAAATATAATGCCTAATCCAATAGCAATTGTTGTTATAATTTCAAAATAAAGAATTGTTTTAAAACCATAACGACCCACTGTTTTAGATTCACCAACATCAGAAATAGATCAAGCTAGTGAACAAAATACTACTGGTATCACTATCATTTTTATTAAATTTAAAAAGATGTCCCCAAATGGTTTAATATAATTAGCGACGTCACTATGACCATAGAGCAATAACCCTACTATGACACCTAATACCAAAGCAATCATAACTTGCATTGGTAAACTTATTTTCTTAAATATTGTCATGATGTTTCTCCCCTTTTATAATATCGACTAATTATACCAAATTAAATCTTTTTACACATCTATTTTTTCTACATTTTAAAACTTTATACACTTAAAATAACATAATTTATTTTTGATTATTATTTAAGTTACATAATTAAACCTTTAAGACAATCAATACAAAGGCTTTAACAATAACATGATGTTTTTCTTAACTTTAACTCTTTTTAGTATATATAGTAATTATGCGATTGAATTGAAATTTTTCTATTTAATTTTATATTTGAGTAACATAAAAAATCATACTTCTTATATATTTAAAAGCCAGAAATTCTAACAAAACAGTATATTTACAAAAAAGAACGAATCCATAATAAATGGATTCGTCTTTTTTAAATATTAACTTTTAAGCGTACTTGATAATCTACAGAAGTAACTCATATAATCATTTGATTTCTGTGTTATTCCTAATTTTAAAGGCCTTCATACTTCAGCTATTTTATGAGCTAATCCTTAGGTTTGTAATCTTGTTTAAATGCATTGTGCTTCGCATCTTTAACATTTTTATTCGTTTCACTATCAAAACCTTGAACTAATATGCCTTTATAAGTACTAATCGGTTGAACAACATAAGTGTATTTAGGATCATCCTTAAACTCTACTTTTTTATAATACAATCCTTTTTTAGCACTATAAAGTGTCTTTTCTGTTTTAATTTTTTCTGTTAAATGCTTTTCGTCCATATAATGGTCAACTAAGTCCAAATTTTTATGACCTTGATACGTTCTCATACCAAAGAAAAATACGATAGCAATAATCAATGATATGACCAATAGCCCTATGATTTTTAAAAATGTTTTCATCATTAAACTCCTTTTATTAAAACATAACCTTCTATAAACAATGATAAATCATAATTGTTGTAACTTTTTATACATAAAACGATATGTATATATTAAAATCCATAATGTTATTATTATGACTGATTACAATTCATTAATAAAGTATTAAAGCACTTTTGTAACAAAATCTTCTTAAATTCATTACTCATTATAAGTAAATTACGCCCTGTCATTTGTTAAGAATAAATCCTATCAAATGAGTTGGTTTTCTATATATTGTTTTGCATTATGTATTATATATAAAATATTATAACGAGGGGGTAAAAGAGGCGCACAACTGTTGCTTGACAATAGACAACGTTCATAATAAGGTTAACTTTCATAAGGGGTGATTTATAATGGAGGAAAAAGACAACACGCTAGAACGACAACTATGTTTTCTTTTTTATGTTTCTTCTAAAGAGATAATTAAGAAATATACATCTTATTTAAAAGAATTCGATTTAACATATACAGGCTACATTGTTTTATTGGCAATCGGAGTGGAAGAAAAATTAAATATTAAAACACTAGGTGCACGTGTTTTTCTAGATTCAGGTACACTTACACCATTATTAAAAAAACTAGAGAAAAAAGGTTACGTGACTAGAACACGTGAAATTGATGATGAGCGCAATTTACAAATAGCGCTTACAACAAAAGGTAAAGATATTAAAGAACCACTTTCTAATATATCTAAACAAGTCTTTAACGAATTTGATATGGAAGTTGATGAAGCGATTGACTTAAAAGAAACATTACAAAATTTTGTTAACAAGCATTTCCAACAAAATATTTAATTTACGATGGATAAGTTAAAGTTAGAAGTACATTTTATAATTATTTTTGACTTTACTTATCTTTTTTTAACTACCACTGTATTTCACTATTTTTGCCATATGTAGTTGTATAAATCTATTTACATATATTTATTTAATGAACGCCCTATTACAAGTGGTGTTTTTTTATGTCTAATGCTTTGACTTTGACTTTCTTTGACTATAGTATTATACTGTAGTTGTAAGGTTAAAGGAGAGGTGATTAGAGATGATACAAAATACCAGTAATCTTCCACAAGATTTATTAGAAGGTTTATTATCAGATCATCATGAATTCAAAGTAAACGTTTATCAGTCAGATAATCAATACACAGTTGAAGCTGAGCTTCCTGGTTATCAAAAAGAACATATTTCAATCAATTATGAAGATAAAACACTAACAATTACTGCAAAACATTCAGATGCACAGCAAGATGATATGACATATCTTATCAAAGAGCGTAGTACTGATGAACAAAGCAGACAATTTATATTCAAAAACATCGATACAAATGCTATTAAAGCCACAATGGATGATGGCATTTTATCTGTTATACTACCAATCAAACAAACAAAAACACAAATTTCAATAGACTAAATTTTTATAAAATATTATTTAAAGGAGAGATGTACGATGGCTTTTGATATGAGACCATTTAACAATTCATTTTTTGAAGGAAATCCTGGAGATTTATTTAAAGATTTTGGACGTCAGTTTTTTGAGCAATTCCCAGATAGTACAAGCATTAAATCAGACGTAAAAGAACTAGATAATGCCTATGTTGTGGAAGCTGAACTCCCTGGTTTTCAAAAAGAAAATATTAGTTTACAGTTTGAAAACAATGTTTTAACTATTGAAGGAAAACAAGTTATTGAAAACAATGAGGAAGATGAAGCAGGTCGTCTAATTCATCAAGAACGTAGTACGAGCAACGTCAAACGTCAATACCCATTTGAAAATGTTGATGAAAATGCTATTAAAGCTTCATATGAGAATGGCATGTTAAATGTAACATTACCTAAAAAAACACAAGAAGAACGTTCTTCATCTAATATTCAAATAGACTAACGATAATGAACGTTTACACGAGTTAATTTTTATAGTAAAAATCATAACGGTAGAGTCACTTTATTGGTGACTCTACCGTTTTTCTTTATGTTGATCTATTGGGTTTCCCCTACTTACACATAGGCTAATAATTAAGGACATATAAGCATATTAAAAAACCCATCTCCAAAAATTTATGGAAATGGGCAATAACTTTATTTAGCCTATTGGTAGTTTAGACAGCTAGATTTCTATTTTCGGATTCCTCTACGCGCATTAAATGATCAACAATACCAGTATAAAATTGTTCTAATTCTTCACCAGTGCGTTTATAATCTGTAGGATCCATACCAACAAAATCCATATGATCCCAATCCTTTTTAACTGGTAAGACTTGCCAAATACCTTTTTCATTAGCTGAACTAATATCTGTTACATTTTTATAGGCTTGTCCATTTGGATATAAGGCTGAAATAGTAGGTACAATACCATCATTTAATCTCAATTGGTGATTCTTATCTTTACCAATGATTCGACTTGTTAAATCCATTAGTGGATATTGTCTAATATTTGGAACATGTTTGCCAGATAATGTTGCATGTGAAGCTTCCCCAGCATATGACGTATAAACAATATTAGGGTTCAGTGAGGTATTTTGATTTAATTGTTCCGAACCTTCGGCTGTAAAGTCGGTTAATGTATTATCCTTTGTATCCCATAAAGGACTATTCTTTATACGTTTTGAGTATTCGATATAACTTTCATTCGCACGTTGATGGAAGCCCCATTGTACAAAGCCTAAATCTACGGTTGAGAATTTATTACCACCTACTTTGCCAATTGTATTAATAATATCTCTGGCAAATTGACGTACACCTAATTTATCTGAACCTTGTGTACCATTATGTGTTGCACCTAATGTTGTCATTGAAGAAATCATATTATCATGATTACCCTCGAAAAGCGGTGATATTTCTCCACCATGTTCTTTTTGATAATCAATTTCTTCTTGATTTCCAAAACGTAAATAGTGTTCAAGCAAACGAATCATTTGGCCACCCATACTATGTCCAACTAAATGAACTTTTTGACCTGGTTGCCATTCTGGCATCACGCCAGTATATGTACGTCCGTATCTATCATGACCATATTTTTCAGCATGTGCTTGACCATAATCTACACGACCGCCTTTGATATAATAATAAAGTTCCGTTGCTCTATCATGGTTACTACTGAAAGTACCAACTGTAGCTTCATGTACTTCATACCCTGACTTTTCAAATTGCTCTTTGATATGGAATTTATCCCCACCCCAATAATTAGGGTAAAAAACAGGTCTATTTTCACCTACACCACCAAAGAAACCGTGTACTAAAATCAGCGGGTATTTGTTTTTATATTCACCTTGTTTTGCAGTTTTTGAATCTTTAAGTAACTTATCCGCTTCTACTTCTTCAGCATCAGCACGTTTTCGAGGTGTAGCTGTTTCATTTTCAACTTTATCTTTTGCTTTATAAGGACTATCTTTCGCGTTTGGATCTAAATCTACTTTTTCTGTATCAAATTTTGTTTTTGTTTTTAAATTATTCTTATCGCCATTATTTTCTATACGTTGTGGTTCTTGTGTTGTTTCATCTTCTGTGAGGCTTTGTTGGTCTTGTTGCTCATTTTTTGTGTCTTCTTTTGAATTAATATCAGGCGCAGTTTCTGGTTTAGCTTTATCTTCTGATGAAGTTGGATTCGCTTTTACGTCTGCTTGATCATCTACTTTTTCATTTTTAGCATTTGATGTTTCTGTTGAATCTTCTTGAGTTTCAACTTCCAATGATTGACGTTTTTCTTTTTGTTCATCACTTAAATTAGATGAACTTGCTTGATGGTCTATCTCACTATCATTTTCATCAGCCGTTGATTGTTTATCTTCTGTGTTTTCATTTAGTTTACCTGTATCAACTTTATTATCTGATGAATGCTTATCAGATGCATTAGGAGTGCCCTGTTCATCATCTTTTGCTTGATTTAGTTCTATTGGTGGATTAAATTCTGTTTTTTCTGAATTTTCATCTTCTACTTTATTGCTATCTTCTTTCTTTTCTTGATTATCATTGTTTTGGTTTGATTCAGGAATTTTTTCCGTCTTTATATCTTCGGTCGAATTTTCTTGTTTAATTGGTGGTTGTTGAGATTTAGACTCTACTTTTGTAGGCGTATTTGAGCTATCATTGTTAGCTTGTGATTGGTTTGTATTTTGAAGTTCATCTTGTGGTTGTGCTTGAAGATTTTTTGTTTGGTCATCCGTTGATTTGACATCAGGTTTTCATTTGTAACTGACGGCGATATTGCACGATTTGACTCGTCTTTCGCTGAAGTTTGTTCATTCTTTAATTCATTACTTGAAGATTCACTTGCAAATGACACATTTCCGCTAGCAATAAAAAATGTAGCCGCTAATACAGATACTGTGCCGATAGAATATTTTCTTATACTGAATCTTTGCCTCGAATTACCATTTTTTTGGATATTGTTTTTCTTCAAAAAATCCCTCTAAATTATTTTTTGTGAAACTACATCCCTTGTTAATAATTTTCCCCAAAAATTATAAATAACTGTATATATAAGATAACATATTTTATATTGAAGTAAATTAATTTCAATTATTAATACATTTCTTTAATGCATAATTGATTAAAATCTCATTTAAAAAGCAACTTTTGTATAGTTAAATGTAATTGCTAATCATTGGAAAAATTAAGGTTTATTTCTTTATAAAATTAAAAGTAAACCTAAATGCGATTTCGATATCATTTGTTGTGTTTATCAGTTTTATCTTATATAAAATCATCAAAAAAGGAATCCTCTTATTCAACTAATAAAAGGATTCCCTGACTCATATATTTATTAATGGAATGGTGGTTTTCCCAACACATCTTCATCAAATCTTTCTGGTATAAGTACTTTTCTCATGATAACACCTAAATCGCCATCTTCACTTTCATGTTCATTATAAATTTCATATCCACGTTTTTTATAAATATCTAGAAGCCACGGGTGTTTACGGGCTGAGGTACCTAAAGTTACAGCTGGTACTTTAAGTGTATCTCGTAAAAATGTTTCTTCTACATATTTTAACAATTTACTACCTATCCCTTTACCATCATATGAAGGCTTAGTTGCAAACCACCACACAAATGGATATATGGAAATACGTCGTTTACTTTCCCATGGAAAACGCACTGTTATAGTTGAAATGATTTCTTTATCATCTTCTAATACAAATGTAGTATTTTTTGTTAGATTATCTTTTACCAAAGCTAAATCAGCATTGACAGATGGCCAATCAATTCCCAATTCTCTTAATGGTGTAAAAGCCTCATGCATAAGTTGTTGTAGCGCTTCTGCATCTGACTCTGTTGCAATTCTTATATTGTAATCAGACATGTTGTCACTCCTATCATTCCCAAGCTTATTAAGTCATTAAAATAAAATGATTTTCATAAACTTACTTTTAAATTATATAAATACAATATGTCTTCTTTATAATCGAGTCAATTGATATGTTTTAGAATATAGATCTAATACATACGTGAAGGCAAAGCAATCACACTTTGCTATCATGTTTTCGTGAATCTACGTCAACATTAATTGCTGTTTATAGCGTCACAAGTGTTAAAGCTATTGTGTATACATTATGTATTTGTAAATCAATCAGTTACAGTACTATTGATTAAATTTTAGAAATACTATCTGTTTTCATAGATGCTCATTTTATGATTTACTATGCCAACTATCTCTTCTTCCATTCAAATATGCATAAACTAACCCTACGAAAATACCTCCCCCGATAAAATTACCAATAAACGCGCAGACAATATTTTTCAATACATGTAACCATGCTACCGCGTCGAAATCATAAAAAACCATACCTAAATATAACCCAGCATTAAACACAACATGCTCGTATCCCATAAATACAAATACAATCACTCCACAAGCGATGAAAAATGCTTTGGATAAACCATCTTTAAATTGAATTGATACATAGATGCCGATATTAATAAAGAAATTACAAAAAATCGCTTTTACTAAAATCGCATACCATCTACTATCAATGGTTTTGCCGTCGACCATACTAGTTAAGCTACTGATCATTTCTGGTGTCATAATAGGTGTAAATTTCATTAATGCAAAAAGTATAAAACCACCGATTATATTAAATAAGAAACAAACCAACATAATACCTAACGCTTTATTCATACCAATGATTTTATAATACCAACCCACTGTCAGATACATAAAATTACTAGTTAATAATTCTGAATTAGTTAACACAATCAACACCAATGCTAAACTAAAAGAAATGGCGCCCATCAGATTCACTAAACCTTCATTCGTTCCTGCAAATTGTGTTTTGATACCTAGCATAAATACTGTAACAATAGCTAATAGAAATCCTGACATAATGGATTTTAGTGCATAGCGTCCTGGAGTTTGGCTAAACATGACTTCTTTCATTTGTACCTGATTATTAATATTTTCAATTGTTTCTTTTGACGTATATGTATCGTTTATAGACTTGCCATTATCAACCATAAATCATTCGCACCCCTTATCAATTTTTAAAAAATCAAATTTTGCTAACAATATTATTATAAGAGTTTATACCTATACTTAATAGTCGTTTTAGAACATTTTATTAAATTAATACATTGCACGTTTAAATAATATATCGTAAACTCTACTTGTAACTAAAATTTACACAAGCACTAGCAAAAGGAGTCTTAATCTTGAACACTCAATTTTCTGTGTCCATACACATTCTTACACTATTAGCCACTGAAAAAGAACCAGTATCTAGTCAATATATAGCAGATAGCATCAATAGTAATGCCACACTAGTTCGTAAAATATGTCGTTATTTAAGAGACGGTCATTATATTCAAAGTAGTCAAGGTATCTCGGGATACAGTCTATCTTCTTCCGCAAATGAGATTCACTTAGGCGACCTATACCAACTTATCTTTTCAGAAACAATGCATTTCGCAAAAATTCATAAAGATACCAATCAACATTGTCATGTAGGTAAAAATATTAGCCATGCGCT
This sequence comes from Staphylococcus saprophyticus subsp. saprophyticus ATCC 15305 = NCTC 7292, assembly GCF_000010125.1. Taxonomy (NCBI): domain Bacteria; kingdom Bacillati; phylum Bacillota; class Bacilli; order Caryophanales; family Staphylococcaceae; genus Staphylococcus; species Staphylococcus saprophyticus. The sequence goes on along the minus strand of NC_007350.1, from coordinate 530,682 downwards.
AGATGAAATTTATAGTGAAGTTGATACAACCATAATTAATAAACTAAACACGTATACAATCCAATCGGTCATTGATCATTTTTAAAAATGCTTACGTAACTTACTTTTTAATGGGTTATACACCATGGGGAATCATTGATATTATTTCATTTACAACTGGAGAAATGAAAAAACGTTATGGTCTCATTTATGTAGATAGAGATAATGAAGGACATGGTACTTTAGAACGTAAGAAAAAAGCTTCCTTTGATTGGTACCGTAATGTGATTAAAACAAATGGTGAGTCCCTCAATTAATATTATAAATAAAACAGCCTGAGACAAAATAGATGTCTCAGGCTGTTTTCAATTAGTCAGTAGATGACTGAATTAAAATATAAAGACTCACTTGTTTAAAGAAATGATTTTTCCATTCCCATGGAAACGAGACGCTCTAATGCATAAGCCAAAGCCTATATACCACATGAAATTTCTAGAAAGACATATACATGAGCATTAGTTCAGGTGAACCTTTATACAAGTCATCGTTGCCTTGATTGCATAGGTGGGAGTACGAAATCTCTATTAGAAAATTTGATTTCTGCCCATCCCCTTTTTGGTTAAACAACTGTAATATTATTGTTTAAATTTACTTAAAAAATGTAGACCATAGGCAAAAATACCATATCCAGCTAATGTACGTAAGAACCATTTAAATGTATGACTACTTAAGGTTTTTTCATTTAATAATACTGTAGGAATTAATGTACTAAATGAATACAAACCAAGTACTTTCATGTAACGTTTATTCAATACACACACCTCTTTTCAATACTATTATATCGAAAAACGCTAAATGATTACTATGCCAATTACAACATTTTTTTGAAGTTTTACTGTTATAAAGTTTCTAATAATGTCTCTAAGTTATCAAACGTACTATTCATACCTTCTTCGACACCCATATCTAATAATTGTTGTGCCGCTTTAGGGTCGGGTAATACAGCAACTGAAGTAAGCTTTGCTACACCATTATCGTTATCTTCAATATGAATCGTATTGTGCATACCAGCCATTTTTTGATCAATATTACCATCTTTATCTGCAAAATAATCATTATAATCAATCAGCGTGGGTTGTATCACTTCGGTATATTGCGTTACAGTATAGCTCGTACCTTGTGGTGCGCGTATAGCAAAAAAGGCATTCCCACCCGTTTGTACATCAGATTCATACACTTCTGTAGTGGCACCTTGTGGGTGAAACCATTTTTCAAATAAATTTTGGTCTGTATATGCTTTAAAAATTTGTTCTGCAGTAGCTTTAAATTCCCTCGTAAATATGATGTTATTTTCTACAATTTTTACACTCATTTATGATTCTCCTTCATTCATTATTATATATGATGTTATTGATTTAACTTTGGCATCTTTACGGTGACTTGTAAATTCAAACATATCAGCAAAATAAATCGTTGTACCATTTTCCAAAATCTGCGTACCATGCAATGCACCAGATTTACCGTGACTTATATTCATTTTCACATCTATGGATACAATAGTTTCTTTGTGGTCTTCAAGCTCTTGATAAAATGCGTCAAATCCAGTTAATTGAAATGCGTCTACTACTTCCCATTTAAAGTCCTCTGCAACGATCGCTTGCAATTTGTCTTTATCCACAAGTGCTGAGCCAATTAAAAAATCTAGCATGACTCTTCTCTTAGGTGCGTTATCACATTTCAAATCACCAGTTAAGTGAAATGGCACATCAAATCCAATATCCTCTTTAAAATTCATGTTATGTTTTTTCAAGTTATCTTCCAATATATCCATTGCTTTCGGTCCTACACCATGTATTGCTAATAATGTCGTTCTATCATATCCAGCAATATCTTCTAATGTTTTTACCCCTATATGGTGTAATGCATTCGTCGCTGGTTTCCCTATTTTAGGTAAATCTATCGTCATTTTATCAACCCCTTCTTTTTAATAACTATACCCAATTTAAACATTAATCAAAATTTATACTATCTTTTATTATAAGATAGTGAAAAGAGGGATTATATGTCAATATCTGATCAAATGATGAAAGGATTGTTAGATGGAGCTATTTTAGGTTTAATTGCACAAGGCGAAACATATGGCTATGAAATATTAGACAAATTAAAATCACAACAATTTCCAGAAATCAGTGATGGCAGTATTTATCCAGTATTATTACGCTTAAATAAAAAAGGTTATGTTACAAGTGTTTCTAAAAAATCGATGACTGGTGGACCTAAACATAAATATTACTCAATTACTGATACTGGTAAAAATGAATTAAATCAATTTAAAGCAAATTGGCATTATTTGAATAATGGTATGAATAATTTGATGAGGAGTGTAAACGATGTTAACTAAAAAAGCTGAAGATTTTTTACTAAAGCTGCGTATCGAATTATTATTTCGTGATAAAACGAAAAAGATGTTAACGCGATTGAAGAAGAATTACGTGACCATATTACCACTGCTGAAGCACAAAACGAAAATGTCGATGACTTATTGAATACACCTATAAAAAACTATGCCGACACATTTTCAAAGGAACTAAATTTAACACAAGGTATTTATAAATATATATTTTATTTCATTTCTTTCATGATTATTATGGTAGTCATTCCTAGGATGCTTGATAACTCATTTCAACTAACGTTAGCGCTCATGCTTTATATACTATTTATATTTATAGGTTCTTTAGTACTTATATTATTTGTCATTAAAAAATTAATTATGACATGGGGAGATAGTAAAAAGACTTATATTGCTGTCGGTTTTTCATCAGCTATCGTCTTCGGTATTTATATATTAAGTGAGTATTTATTACGACATTATCCAATATTTATTTTTTGGTCACCTAATCAAACTACTAATTTTATTATTGGCATAATACTTTTATTACTAACAATGGCCATTTGCTTGCTATTAAAGAAAAAATATTTTGCTGGTCTTATTTTAATCTTAAGTCTGCCTAACATAATAAGCCGGATATTTACTGGCGGCGATTACTCTAATAAAAATTTCTTAATCATTTCATCTATTGTATTAACAATTATCTCTTTATCTTTCATTGCTTATATTGTTGTACAATATTATCGTGACAAAAAATCAATCGACAATAATTAAATATAAAAAGCTACTCGATTAACAATTTGTTTCAAATATAGACCAAGCTACTGCATTAATTTTGTGTTAGTTTGGTCTATTTTTTTATCGTTTGCGTAATTCAATGTAATAAACATTACGGCTTTTTAATTTAGATTTTCTCATGTTTTTAATGTATTGGCATTTATTTGGACCGACTCCTACGGGAAAAGCACTAGCCGAAGACTACAGGTTATGGCAGTGCCAACGGAAAGCGTGCACAAAAAAACTGCCGACAAAGTCAAAGACTTTGTCGGCAGTCTGAACCTACTCGATAATCTAGTAGTTTTTTATATAGTTTAGTCTTCTAATGCGAATTCTAAACTCACTTGGAATTTCACATCTTTACCAATCATTACGCCACCAGTTTCAAGTGCTTGGTTGAACGTGATACCATATTTTTCACGGTTAATAGAACCGTTAACAATAAATCCAACCGTTGTTGCACCGTTCATTGGGTTTTTACTTTGGCCTTCATATGATAAGTCAAAAGTTTCTTCATTCGTTTCGCCTTTAATTGTTACATTACCTGTGATTGATTTTTCATCTGCTTTAGTAATTTCAAATTTGATTTCTGGATTATTTTCTACATCTAAGAAATCTCCACTACGTAAATGCGCATCACGATCATCTACACGTGTATCAATAGAGCTCGCATTAATTGTAAAATCACCTTTAATTGTACTTAAATCATTAATGTCGCCATCAATATTTGCATCAAACTCTGTAAATCTACCTTTAATATTTGAAATCATTAAATGTTTTACTGAAAATTCTACTACTGAATGTGCTGCATCGAAATTAAATTTTGTCATTATCACTATACCTCCAAAGTATTATAAGTTTTGTTTATACATTTATTATACCAAGTATATAAAATATATCAAACAAAAATCTTAAATATTTTCTTCTAAATTCATTATTCCCATTTCTGAATAAAGTATTCATTTGAAGATTCAAACAATTGTGAAGGTTTTATTGAAAATTATCATTCTTAATGAGCTAACATTTCCTCTTTAATTTCCTCGCTACTTAACGAATTTGGATAATATGTTGGCCAATTATCTAATTCTTTTAAAATTTTATCTTTATTATTGCCCATAAAAATATGGAAATGTGCAGCTTTTTTCGGTTCAATATTATGATCACTGAACTGTACATATTTAGGTAAATGACTATTTTGATCTACTAATTTAAAAGTATATCTCACACCTCTGTTACCTTTTTCATATTTTAAAATATCTTTGCCATCATATACATATTTCCCAGTTTCTTTTTTACCATCTTTTTCAAACGTTATTGTATCGTTTGAAATAGTAATATGACTTATATCTGTTTTATAACCTTTTTCATAATATGACTTATATGCTTTAGCAGACATGGAATCATCATCTTCTGCTTTATGTTCCATAACTTCATCCAAAGTGCCATCTTTTAAGTAAGGATAAACTGATTGCCAGTTGCCTTTATAATCACCCAATGTTATATCTTTAACTTGGCTATCTTTAAAATAACCGTCAGAAATCGCTTTATCATGTTTACTTTGTTCCTTATCGTCTTCAGTTTGAATAGAATCACTTAATGCTTTATCCATATTTATAATATTTTTCTTCATCAATGATTGATAACTCAACTTATAATCTTGTTGCTGCGATTTATTTAAAGATTCCATATTATAAAATTTTAAAGGTTTTGCCTCTGTTTCTTTACGTATTGTGTCTGTCACTTTATTTGATACATTATCTTCATATAAAATATATTTAGCTCCAGAATCTTTAATTTCTTTCACAATGTTCGACAATGATTTTTGTGAAGGATCTTCAGCATTCATATTTTGTACACCTTTTTGAACAAAATCATATCTTTCTGCAAGATATCCAATAGATTCATGAGATATAAATATCGTATTACCTTCTTTATTTTCAGTAATAGATTTCAAATCTTTATCTATTTCTTTTAAATCCTTATTTAATTTTTCATAGTTTTTTTCATATGTTTTCTTGTGTTTAGGATCCTTCTTAATTAGTTCATCTTTAATCTCTTTAGCAAATGTCTGATCAAATTTAGGATCTAACCAAACATGAGGATCGTATCCGCCATGATGGTGATGTTCATCATGGTCATGTCCTTCTTCTTCATGACTATGTTGGTCCGTAAGCAATTGAGATTTATCTAATTTATCTTCAAGTGCTAATTTTTTATCATCTTTTTTAATTGTACTTGCTACTTTTTTAGCAACTGGATCTAAATTGTCACCTGTATATAGAAATAAGTCCGCTTTTGATGCATTAATTATATCTTTTTGTGTAGGTTCGTAATTATGTAAATCTGTTCCAGCTGGGTAAATAGAATTCACCTCTACGTGTTTACCACCTATTTGTTCAGCAAATGACTTCAAAGGGAAAACAGTTGTATTTATTTTTATTTTTTCATTCGATTTTGTATTATCGGACTCTCCTTTTCCACAACCGGCTAGAACTACCATGAATGCCAGAACCATAATACTAATGTATGTAATTTGTTTCAATTTTAAAACCTCCTAAATAGTAATTGTTACGATTTATAATTATATGCTTTCTTCCTCATAAAAACAATACTAAATATAAAATTTTCGTAATTATTACGATTTAATACTGAGAAAAAACACAGACAAGTAAAATCAAAAATGTGATTATACTTGTCTGTGCTCATTACAACTTTTAGTTAAATTTCTACTCTTTTTCTAATATTTTTTTGTAATTCTCAAAATCATAAGGATCTTCTACTTTTTGGCCATGGACGAAAACAGTAGGCGCTGTTTCAATATGGTTATCTTTATATTGCTTTTGATCCTTTTTTGCAGCTACCCAAGATTTACTATTTTCTTGTTTATAGTCGTCTTTGATTTCTTTTTTAAGCGTCGTATTAATTTTAAGTTTATCTATTTGTTGATCAACTATTTGATTTGTAATCCATGCTTTTTCTGAATTAGGTTGTTGTTTAAACATTAATTCTTGAAATTTTAAATATTGTTCTGGTGCTAGCCTTTGTACAGCATGACCTGCTCTTGAACCAATAATAGAATCATCACCTAAAAATGCCATATTAACAAATTGATAGTCCACTTTATCTGTATCAATATAGTGCTTTTTCAATTTTGGCATTACATTTTTTTCGACTTTTTTACAATATGGGCACTTAAAATCGCCATACTCAATAATCTTTATTTTCCCATCAGACGTTGTTTTATCATCTTTATGTGTATCTTCTGGGTTGGTACAAGCAGTTGCTAATACAAGTGTAAGCACTAGCACGATTGATAACCATGCTTTTTTCATTTATTACACCTCAATTTCATTTACTCGTTATTCGTCTAAATCCATATTTTCTTCTTTATAGTCTGGGTCATGTTTCTGTATATAGCCTCTTGAATTAAAATCTTTTTTAAATGTTGTTTTACCATCTTTATATTCATAAGCATAATAATGAATCTCTTCATCATTCTTAATAGGTTTATAGGCAATGATTACAAATTTGCCTTTTTCATATACATATATATTGGCATCTTTTTTGTCAAATTTGCGTTCAATATCACCTTTGTGTTGTTCTGCAAGTTTTTTCTGATAATGTTGTTGTTTATTTACTGCTTTATCTATTTTATCTGCATATTTACCACTACTACACCCAGCAATCATTAATGTAGAGATGACAATTAGCGTTATAATCTTTTTCATACTTTATTTCACTCCTAAAACAATCCTCTTTTTAAATTAAATACTTTGATATACATTATAACCGTAAGTAATATCATACACTGAATTAGCAAAATGTACTATAATATTTTTAAAGTATATAGCCTACCAATGTGATACACTATTTAATAAAAATATTTTTAATATTGCAATCTGTTTTTTTGTAAAACATGGCATTTAATAGTAAATTTGGTATACTACTTATAAGTTGTCCAACTCAATTTCAAAATAAACGTTGCCATTTAAGGAGGCAAAATATATGTTCTTTGTGAATCTTACCCCTGAAGAATTCCAAACATTCACACAAAATCACTTTTCACATTACACACAATCACGTGTTAATTATGAAGCTCAATACAATGCACACTTGTTAGGTGTTAAAGACGACAATGACGAAGTCATTGCTGCTGGTATGTTTACAGAAGCACGCGCGCTAAAATTCTTTAAATATTTTTATAGTCAACGTGGACCTATCTTAGACTATACCAATTTGTCACTAGTTGATTTTTACTTTAGCGAATTAACAAAATATCTTAAACAACATAATTGCCTATACGTATTACTTGATCCGTATATCTTAGAAAACTTGAGAAATGCTGATGGCGAAATCAAGAAATCTTACGATAATCGAATGCTTATAAGCACTTTAGAAAAACTAGGTTATAAACATCAAGGTTATCCTGTAGGTTATTCAAAAACGAGCCAAATACGTTGGCTATCTGTCTTAGATTTAAAAGACAAATCAGAACAACAATTACTTAAAGAAATGGATTACCAAACGCGACGTAATATCAAACGTACTGAAGAAATGGGCGTTAAAGTACGTCAACTTCCTATAGAAGAAACCGATCGTTTTTTCAAACTATTTAAGATGGCTGAAGAAAAACATGGCTTCAGCTTCCGTGACGAACCATACTTTGAACAATTACAAAAAGATTACCAGGGCTTTGCTTCAATACAATTAGCATATATTGATTTAAGCGAATACGTTAACGGCCTTAAACAAAAACTAGACACATTAAATCATCAAATGAAAGACGTGGAAGCTGCATTACAAGAAAGTCCAAATTCTAAAAAACAAAAAACGAAACAAACACAACTTAATCAACAAATTGTCAGTACACAACGCAAAATTGATGATACTAATAAGACAATTACGACGGATGGCCCAGTCTTAGACTTAGCAGCTGCTATCTATATTTATAATGATTATGAAGTATATTATTTATCTAGTGGTTCTAATCCAGACTATAATGCCTATATGGGTGCTTATAAGCTGCAGTGGGAAATGATTAAATTTGCAAAGAATCACAATATCGATCGTTATAATTTTTACGGGATCACTGGTGACTTTAGTGAAGACGCCATTGATTATGGCGTTCAACAGTTCAAAAAAGGCTTCAATGCAGATGTTGAAGAATATATTGGAGATTTTGTTAAGCCAATCAAACCATTACTCTACAAACTAGGAAAACGAATTGGAAAATTATAGCCTCATTGTGTAACTATGAAATAAAAAAGGTTTAGGACATGTTTTGATGTCCTAAACCTTTTTTCATGTACTAAGTTATGCTTTTACAAAATACATTTCTCTATTATGGAACTAAATGTATTTCAATTGCTAATGCACCCAAATGAAGTTCGTCAGTTTGATTATATATTTGATAGATAGATGCTAATTTTTGAGATAATTGTATCTCATCACTAAAACCTACTTCTTTATTTGAATAATGTTGTAGTAATGCTTGGAACGAATCGTACACTTTAACATTATCCACTTTCACCTTCACTTGTTCACCTGTTGCTAAATTAGTAAATTCTATGAAATCGCCTATTTGCACTGCTTGTCTTTTCTCATCATTCAATCTAACTTCTACAGTTTTTGTACTATTACTTACTAACCGAAATGGTTCTTCATATAAACGCATCGAATGTTCTATAAAGCCTTTCACCCTTTTCCTATAAATCTTATGATGTAACATTAAAAATACCATAATCCTATCATTTAAAACACTAAATTCGTCTTGCTCGATAATAATATAAAAACTGTCGGCAACATACACGCTGCAGACAGTTTCGGTCTTTTAATAATTATTTGCTTTGTTGTTGTTCGAGTTCTTGTTGCTCTTGATTTATTTTACGTTTACTTTTAAGCATAAATACACTGATTAAACTGATAATAGAAATGATTACAGCAAACCAAAATGCTGCGTGATAACCACTTAACAATGCTTCATGTTGTATTTGCATTGCCATTTCTTTTTTATCCATTCCTTTATAATCACTCATATTAGGTGAAAAGTCTTTTGCTACTTGACTCATAATTGTTATTAAACCTGCCGTCCCTATGGAAGCTGATATCTGTTGAACTGTATTAGTCATAGATGAGCCATGCGCATTCATCTCTCGTGACAATTGGTTCATTGTATGCGTCATAAGTGGCATTAAACCAAGTGCTATACCAATCATTCTAATAGCGTAAATTGTCGCTAATATAGCTGATGATGTGTTTTCATCCATAAATATAAAGTATGAACTTGTTACAACGACAATCAGCATACCTATAAATGCAAGTATTTTTGCACCATATTTTTCATATAGGAAACCTGAAGCCACAGACATAATACCCATCACAATTGCACCAGGTAATAATATTAAACCAGACTGTAATGCTGTATCTTTCATAATATTTTGCACAAACATTGGTAATACTGTTTCCGAACCTATCATAGCAATCATCGTAAAGGCCATGATAACAATTCCCACTGCAAATTGACTATTTTTAAATACTGAAAAATCAAGTAACGGGGTTTCTAATCTTGTTTGACGGAAAATGAATAACACGACTAATATTAAGCCGCCAATAACTGTTGTCAGTACAACAGGATCATTCCATCCATCTCGAGATAAAGAACTTGTCCCATAAAGTAAACCACCAAAGCCTAAGACTGACAAGGCTATAGATAATATATCAATAGGCGCTTTCCTGTTGGTACCAACATTTTTCACAAATTTTATCGCACCAAGAAATGTTAGCGCTGCAATCGGCGCAACGACATGAAATAGTGAACGCCAATCAAAATACTCCACTAAATAACCTGAAAGCGTTGGACCAATGGCAGGCGCTAAACCGATAACTAAACCAAAGGTACCCATGTATTTACCACGTTCATGTGGTTCGAAAATATCTAAAATTGTAGTCATCATTAATGGCATCATAATACCTGATCCCATTGCCTGCACAATTCTTGCACATAATAAAACCGTAAAATTCGGACTAAATCCTGCAATGATTGTACCGATAAAGAATATAAAAATTGCAGTTAAGAAAACTTGTCTTGTTGAAAAACGTTGTATAATCATTGCTGATAACGGAACAACAATGCCGTTTGTTAATAAAAAGGCAGTTGTAAGCCATTGTACTTGCGTATAATCTATATCAAAATCTTTCATTATACTCGGTAATGCGGTTGTTAACAGTGTTTCATTTAATAGTCCAAAGAAACCACCAAACAACATCATTAGAATCATAATTATTTTTGTTTTTTGAGTCATTTTTATCTCCTATTTACACATTCGTCTTTAGCATATTTATTTGTCGCATTTATGCATTATACATATAAAATGTTTATCTGACATTAAAATAACTCAAAAAAATGGTGATTTTTACAAATTAGGTTATTAGATAAAAAATTAATCGTAAATCGTAATAATTACTATTTACAAAACGTACTTTTTAATTCATAATCAATTTCTATAAAGGAGGTTTTATGTATGAAATTAGACTTACAAACAGCACGTAGAAATTTAAATAGTCCTAATATCAAAACACGTAAACGCGCACGCAAAATTATTCAACAACATAAGCGTAGTAAATAATTTATCTTCATAGCATGTCGCTGTCATTTTAAACATGCCACGTTATTTTTAATATCCAACTATTTTTTCCACAATTAAAAGAGTCTAAGACATCTATTTTTGTCTCAGACTCTTTTAAATATATGCATAATAATTATCTTCCTTTAGATAACCTATTTGATTAGCTATCCTTGGTACCCTACTACTACAAACTCTTATTAAAATTATTTTTTCTGACTGGTTTGCTTTTTAAAGGCTATTTACTATTACTTTCAATTATAAGTAATATTTGTCTATAACTTGTAAGTCATCTGTAAGTTCATATATTAATGGTGCACCTGTTTTAATTTCATATCCAACGATATCTTCATCAGAAACATTCTCTAAATACTTAATCAATGCACGTAATGAATTACCATGAGCTGATACTAACACTGTTTTACCATCTAAAAGTTGTTGAGAAATTTGATCGTTCCAATACGGTATCACTCTTACTAACGTATCTTTTAGGCTTTCAGATTCAGGCATGACACGTCTATCCAAATGTTCATATTTACGGTCATTTAAATAACTTTCTCGTTGTGCTTCATCTTGTTTTGGCGGTGCAACATCATATGAACGTCTCCAAATATGTACTTGATCTTCACCAAACTTTTTACGTGCATCATCTTTATTTAGTCCTTGTAAACCACCATAATGTCTTTCATTTAATCTCCAAGATTTAATTATAGGAATAAATAATTGATTAGATTCATTTAATAAGTGATAAGTTGTTTTAATCGCACGTTCGAGTAAAGATGTATAAACTATATCGATTTCAATGCCTTGTGCTTTTAATTTTTTACCAGATGTTATGGCTTCATTTTCGCCCTGTTCTGATAGATCAACATCTGCCCATCCTGTAAATAGGTTTTCTGCATTCCACACACTTTGTCCATGTCTACATAAAATTAATTTTGGCATAATATTCCTTCTTTCATTAAGTGAAATTAAATTTTTTGCGATATTTACAGTAATATTACAATTCGCATATGCATAACATATCCCATAAATACTTTAATAATCGCATTTATGCTGTCGTCTTTGCTTTGATATATTAAAATTATAACAATTTACAATAGCTTTTGAAATAATTGTAGTCCTTTATTCACAAAAGATACTTTCTTTTTATTTTACTGTAACCTACGTTATAAAATTAGGTGTTATAGTTGTAATCGTTGAAAAAAAGCAAAGCAAATAAGGCAGTAAATTAAATAAATAGTACTTTAAACAAATTAGAACACAAACCTGTTCATTATATTAAAACAGACAGGTACATTCATTAGGAGGATTTTTAAACTATGAAAAAATTATTATTAGCATCTTTCGCATCAATTACAATTGCAGCTACTGGATACGGCGTAACATCAACAGCGGATGCTGCAGAAACACCAGTACAACAATCATCTCAATCTAATAGCGATGTATACAGCCAATTTATCGAAGCTGGTGGAACTAAAGCATTATGGGACAATATTGTAATGCCTGAATCAAGTGGTAATCCTGATGCAGTAAATGAATTAGGATATAGAGGTTTAGGACAAACGAAAGAAGCTTGGGGAAAAGGCTCAGTTGAAGAACAAACTAAAGGTATGATTAAATATGCTGAAGACCGTTATGGTTCAATAGATGCAGCAATTGACTTCCGTTTAGCTAACGGTTGGTGGTAAGTATCATGTCACGAGAGTGACTTTAAAATAAATAACTTAGACTAATGAAAACAGCAATTTCTATTGTAATAAAATAGAAATTGCTGTTTTTTTACGATGATATCAAATCATTATTGATTCTAATTAGGCCTGTATTTAAAGCTACTCAAGAAAGCAATAAATGCCTTTGTAAGAGCATAACTGATTTTGATAACATCATTTTTATATACAAAATAACTGATAGTTAAAATATGAATATTTAGATCTCAAACGCTTTTACAGTCAAGTCACATATTGACACGCTCATTTTTCATTGTATGGAAACAGGTTCTGGATGTACATAAACTGAAGAAATACCTTTTTCATGCATGTGATGTTCTACTTTGTCACAAATATGATGTGCTTCTTCCAAAGATAAATCAGATTCCACTACAATAGTGACATCTACAAAGATGCTACTGCCATGATATCGACCTTTAATTGACTGAACATCAATAACCTCTTCTATTTCTAAGACATAATTTTTATATGCATCTAATTCTTGCTCATTGAATCCATCGCTCAAAGTGAAGATAGATTCTTTAAAAATTCCAAAGCCTGTATATATTATAAGTAGGCCTAAGATTGTCGCTAATATGATATCCACAATTGAAAAGCCGATTTGTGTAAATACTAAGCCAATAGCCGTACCAATACTGACCAAAGCATCAGACAAGTTATCTTTTGCTGCAGAATTTAGAGAACTACTATTTGTACGTTTAGCTAATTTTTGATTAATAAAGAAGACTATGATCATGATGACACCACTGATAACACTGACATAAATCGTGATTGCATTTGGTGTTGCATGTGCCCCTGAAAAAATTCGAGGGAAATTTTCTATAACAACTTGAATACCAACAAACATGATAATAAATGAAACAAGCAGTGTGGAAATATTTTCTGATTTTAAATGACCGTATGGATGATTTTTATCCGCAGGTTTTATTGAAATTTTCAATCCTATAATTACAGCTAGCGAAACGATAATATCCGTCATATTATTTAAACTATCCGCTCTTACTGCTGCTGAGTCATATACATAACCAACAAAATACTTTACTATAGACAGAATGATATAAACAATTAAACTAAGATATGCGCCTTTTTGAGCGATTTTTAAATTCTCACTTTGTGTCATGTCTGTTTCCACCTTAATTGATATTGGATAATATATTATGACGCATCAAAACAACATTTACAACATTTTTTATTATAAAATTATTTAATATAATTATTTTAATTATTTATTTAGCCTTTCCTAAAAATCACTATCAAATTGCATAAAAATAAAGGAAACAATCAAGAAATTAATTATTAGAAATTGATTTCTTGGTTGTTTCCTTCAACTAAAAAGACTAAATAAAGTTGGTGTTCCCTTTTATAACAGGAACTTTGTATCACTCGTCTCTTAATATATATTTTGATAAGACAAAGGTAATTGGAATCGTGATAATTAATCCAGCAAACGGTGCAATGACCGATGATATATGAAACCATTGTACAAATACGTATAATAAACCTGTTTGCATTCCCATGTTTACAACCTGTGTCAACGGAAATTGTATAAATTTTCGCCATGTAGGTTTTACTTTATAAACAAAATAGCAGTTCAAATAATACGAAATAATAAAGCTGACTACAAACCCACTTACATGACTGATTAAATAATTAATACCTAATAATTTTAATAATATTAAATAGACCACATAATAATTAAACGTATTTATGCCACCTACTATGATGAATTTAATTACTTCATATTGTGTTTTACTTAAGCTCATTCATTTACTCCTTTATAACCAAACATTATCTATCTTGTATCTCAATTGTGTGATTTAAATGATTCGTATTGTGATTCATTGTAAATATGCTACATTAAATTTATTCATAATCTATTGTATTATATAACAATGTTGATATCATGCAACATACATTGCATTTCTACAAGAAATTTTCCCATTGCATTTATCTTTACGTATGGGATAATAGTCTAGTTAAGAAATTATCCGTTTTTTCACACTATACTTTAATCCGATTTTTAAGGAGTATTATATATGGACAAAACTTCAAATCCCCGATTACCCATCATGATCATCATTATGTTGGGAATCATGACTACCTTTGGTCCTTTAACGATAGATATGTATGTGCCATCGCTTCCAAATGTACAAAATGCTTTTGACACAACGGCTTCACAAGTACAACTCACTCTTTCATTTGCAATGATTGGTCTTGCAGTTGGACAATTTATCTTCGGACCACTATCAGACGCTTATGGTCGCAAAAAAGTAGCATTAATTATTATTTCATTATATGTCATCGCTTCATTAATAGCCGTGTTCACGACTTCGCTGTCTATCTTACTTACACTTCGTCTCATACAAGGGTTAACTGGCGGTGGTGTCATCGTCATTGCTAAAGCATCCATTGGCGATCAACATAAAGGAAAAGCGTTAGCTAAAGGCTTAGCGTCTCTACTTGTTGTTAATGGCATTATCAGTATCATTGCGCCATTAATTGGAGGATATGCACTAACTATCGCAAATTGGAAAGCAATATTTTTAATATTAACCATTATAAGTTTTGCAATTTTGTTATTTGCCTTTTTTAAAATGGAAGAAACAAGAAGTAGACATCTCTCAAAACTTAACTTTTCAGCTATTTTTAAAGATTTTGGTTCCTTATTAAAGAAACCAGCTTTCATTATACCTATGTTACTACAAGGGTTAACGTATGTGATGTTATTTAGTTTTTCATCAGCTGCGCCTTTTATCACTCAAAAAATTTATGACATGACGCCACAACAATTCAGTATTTTATTCGCAATTAACGGTATCGGGTTAATTATAGTGAGTCAGTTAACCGCTACATTAGTTGAATATATAAATCGTTATTTGTTATTAATACTACTAACCTTGATTCAAATAGCTGGCGTTATTCTAATTTGCTTTACGCTTATATTCCACTTACCACTTTGGGTATTAGTCATTGCTTTCTTCTTAAATGTTTGTCCTGTTACTGGAATCGGACCTTTAAGTTTTACTTTGGCAATGGAATCTAGAACTGGCGGTAGTGGCAATGCATCAAGTTTACTTGGTTTATTCCAATTTATATTAGGTGGTATAATGTCGCCACTTGTGGGATTAAAAGGAGAATATAGTGTCATGCCTTATATAATCATTCTGATTATAACGACGATTTTCATTGTATTACTCGAAATCTCATTAAAATCATTTACGTTCAAAAACAGTTCTAATTAAAAAATCAAATAATGAGAGGCTGCGACAAACATAGATGTCGCAGCCTCTTTTTATATTAGGTAATAGATGACTGAATTGAAAATGCAAAGTCTCACTTATTTAAAGAAAAGATTTTTTCATTTTATAGAAACGAGTCATTCTGATGCATCAGCAAACGCATATATTGCCACATAAAAATGCTAGCAAGATTTATGCATGAGCATGAGCGTTAGCTTAGTTATACCTTTAACCAGGTCATCCTTGCATTGATTGCATAGGTAGGACTACGAAAACGCTATTAGAGACTTGGATTTCTGTCCCACTTGTGATTACTTTCTATTTTATTAAACAATAGGTAACCATATTTCTGTGACATAGTCATCTTCTCTAATGGCCCCTTCTTTGTATAATTCAAAAAATGGTGCATGTCTTATTTCATAATCCAATTTAGGTAAAATATCTTTGTTAATTTGTTGCATCGCTTTTTTAATTGACTCTGGTACTGGCCCTTTAGCATCAAATACTAAGTATCTGCCACCTTCCAATTCTATGTTTCGCCATTTGTCATATTTATGTTCACTGGTTACGCCTATCAAATAATGTATCTCTCCACTATCATGGGGCTTGCAAACACCAAGTAAGCCCGGCAATTGATTATTTCCTAGCTCTAGTAATTGATCTTTTTTTCCACTATCATCAAATTCCATCCAAAACATAAAAATATTTTCTTGTGCTTTTTGTCCAGTGGCATATATCTTTTTCTCACCAATAACAGATAACGTTGGCAACTCTTCAATTATATAATTCATTCGCATTCCCCACCCTCTTTTTTGCTATTATAACCAAAACATATATAGAATATCCATGACAAACTATTACTTCGAAATTCAAGCATCTTAATAGGCAATCTTTATGAATAGATATATAATAATAGCAATTAACTTCATTCACACTTTTGTTGAGTAAAATTTACTAGGAGATTTTCATCATGAATTCAAATATTTTATCAGTAAAACCCATCAGCCAATTGTTTCCAATTCCGATGATCATGGGTTGTGAGGGTGTTTCTGCAGCAATGATTTTACAATTTAACCACCTTAACATACCAGCCACTGAAATTATGCGTCACTGGCCGAGACATAGAAATAACCCATATAAAGGATACGTAGGACATCATTTATGGATAAAACTAGGTTATCATCAGACTATTTTTCCAACTGCTCTCGTTCCACATCTTAGACGCTATTCAAATCATGTCGTTGATAGCACTGGTCAATCCTTAACTGATTTATGTCACATTATAGACCAAGGACAACCCGTTGTTATTTATCATACCGTACTGGGTAAAAGACCTTACCGTCGTACTTATAAATTAGATAACCAACCAACAAAGTTAGTAGCTAATATTCACGTCACCGTTCTCGTTGGTTATGATGCTCAACACTATTATTATATTGATCCCTTGTGGTCCCACTTAGGAAAATCATTTATCTTACCAGCTATAATACCAACCAAATATCAATTGATGAAAATCAAAAAATCAAAATTAGAGCAAAGTTATGATGCGCCTGGCCGCATGAGTTTTCATTTATCATAAAACTGCTAATAAAACGAGCGCCCAATCAAACATAAAATGATAAAATCACTTATGGTTGATCGGGCGCTAGTTCTCTTTTTTTACTAAACGACAATGAAATTAAACTCATTATCCTATTTATAGTTTCTGCATGTTTTAAATCTGAATGATATTTAGCGCATGATCTATTTCACGAGTCACATCATCTGAACGCCACTCTCGTTGATATCCAAGACACGGACAAATATAAGTGACACCTTGTTCATCAAAACGATTTCTAAAATGTACATGTCCCATAATACTATAACGGATTGGATACTTTTTATAAATTTCATCAAAATCAGATGTTCCAATAAAAGCATTGAAATAATCAAATAATCGATGTGGCATCGGCACTGCAAACTTCGGATGTGTCACAATATGGGTCATTAAAATAATTTGCTTGTCTTTGACTTTTTCTATATCTTTAATGGCTTGATTTGCTGCAATTCTCGATAATTTTCTATCGTCCATGGGCCAATCAATTTTCACCTTATCTTGCCACGTTGCACCATAGTATTTTCTACGTGCAATGCGTTCAAGTGAAAATTCAGGACTTGCATATGAATAATCATACCACCCCGTATTTCCCACTATTGCCCAAGCGTCATTTAAATGGTATGGTTTACCGATTAAACAGGCTTCCATCCCCATATACTCTTCTAAGATTTCAGCTGATGTAGCATTCGTATCAGCAGACCAGAAATCATGATTGCCCGGAATAAATAAAACTTTTATTTGAGCTTGTGCTTCTACTGATTTAATAAAAGCTTGAGTTAACTTGTAATTATTCGAAATATCTCCAGCAATTAATAATAATTCTACTTGATTACGCTGTATTGCCTTGATGAGTTCGTATTCATAATCCTTTGGCTTTAGAGATTTATGCCTATCAATATGTAAATCCGAAATAACACCAATGTTCATATTTATCACATTCCTCTATTAACTTAACATCACCATTATGACATATTCCGTTAAATAGTATTAAATGATGCGCCTAATCAATCCTTTGAAATACTTATTAAATTTAGTGACATTCTATATATGACTATCTATGATTTTTATATAATGATAAGATATAATAATCAAAAAAATAACTAGGAGTCTTTATGCTATTACTAGAAGCTTTTCTAATCTTTATTATTGCTGTGATAATCAGTTCAATTATTCACAATAAATTCCCTAAAGTGCCAATGGCATTTGTTCAAATTGCGTTAGGTGTCTGTCTTTATGTCCTTCCTATCCCCTTGCATTTTGAATTTGATTCAGAAGTATTTATGATGGCTGTCATCGCACCATTACTATTTGTTGAAGGCACACATGTATCAAGAACTAAGCTGTTAGAATATCGTAAACCTATCATTTTGATGGCTATGGCGCTTGTATTTACTACCGTTATTGGCGTCGGCTACTTTATTGCTTGGATTTGGCCGGAACTTCCTATGCCAGCAGCATTTGCAATTGCTGCAATCCTCTGTCCAACGGATGCCGTTGCAGTTCAAGCAATCACTAAAGGTAAAATCCTACCAAAAGGGGCACTATCTATACTTGAAGGTGAGTCTCTGTTAAATGATGCTGCTGGTATTATTTCGTTCAAAATAGCAGTGACTGCTTTAGTAACAGGCGCATTCTCTGCATTTGATGCAATTGAACAATTTATTATTTCTACAATATTAGGGGTTGTAATAGGGATTGTTATCGGCATGTTAATTGTACGTTTGCGTATTTATTTATCAATGAATAAAGGGCTTAAAGATGGTAATACAATGATTTTCATTCAATTACTGACTCCCTTTGCAGTCTATTTTGTCGCTGAAATGTTACACGCGTCCGGTATTATCGCAGTAGTCATCGCTGGTTTAATTCATGGATTTGAAAGAGATCGTTTGATACGTGCTCAAACAGAGTTACAAATGAACTACAATCAAATTTGGAGTACCTTAAGTTATGTACTTAATGGCTTTGTTTTCGTAGTGTTAGGTTTCATCGTGCCAAAGGTCGTTTCTGAAATTATTAATAAAGAACCAGAAAATATTAAATTTTTAATTACCACAACGTTACTTATCGCTCTAGCCATTTATGTATTTCGTTTTATTTGGGTGTTCATCTTATTCAAACAATTTTACTATCCGAATAACATTCAATCCTATTTAAATGACAATCAAGAAACACCGCCAAAACGGGTGCATTACGCATTTATCATGACAATGTGTGGTATTCACGGTACGATTTCGCTATCTATGGCACTAACCTTGCCCACTTTACTAGCACAGCAACAAACGTTTACTTATAAAAATGACTTACTATTTATTGCTTCTTTGATGGTAATTATTAGTTTAGTCATGGCACAAATCGTTCTCCCATTAATTACACCGTCTGAACAACGCAAAGCATCAACTTCTATGAGTTATGTTGCTGCCAAAGTCCTTATTGTTCAAAATGTAATTAAACACTTTAAAGTTAAATCTAAAGAAGATGAGTCTATAAACTATAATACTGTTATATCAGAGTATTTTGATGAATTATTCTTTTTACTGCAAATGTCACCAGAAGATAATAATGCTAAGGAAATGAAGCGTCTTGAAGATATTGCCAATGAAGAAGAATCTGAGACGTTGGAACGCTTAGTTTCTCAAAACAAAGTAGACCGTCAAACTATTTTAAATTATCGTTCTGCATTAGAAACTTCTAGACAATACAAGGAATCATCTGCACTTCATAAATTCAAAGTAGTATTACAGATGCTCATTTTGAGAATTAGAGCTAAAAAACATGCAGACACATCACAGATAAAACAATTTAAATCTAATTTCCAAGAAGTAAAGAAAATCATGCGTATTGTAAATCACAACGTTGCATTACGCTTAAAGTCTGAACAAACAAGTGACAACGTATTAGAAGTAAATATTGTTTTAAACCAGTATTACAATAGATTACACAGAATTAGAAAAAATCAAAATAAAAACAATCAAACACCCGCTTCTATTACAGAAGCGCATAAACTTGAAGGTTTGTACATGCAAAGAGCATTCTTAGATAAACTTGTACAAAATAATAAATTGGATGCACATATCGCTTCACAAGTTCGTGAAAATATAAATTATAATGAGATTGTTTGGGCATCAAAATAAAGCAATGTAATAGAAATCAATTTTTTTAAACGCTTGCTTAATTAGACGCTCGTAGATAGATAGTGTCACAACATTAAAATCATCTCTATATGCTGATTGCGTTCTAGTGTAGGTTGTTAAGTCCTCGATATCAACTTCACACTTAAGGTACTACTTTAATTTAGTCATAAGGCTATACTAAAGTGGTGCCTTATTTTTATACTTATGGATAAATATAATGCTTCCGATTTTTACTACTTTAAAAATACTTAAAAATCTCATTCAATTGTGTTAAAGTTATATTTATATCAACACTAATTTGGAGGGATGAATGATGCGTATAAAGTGGCTATTCTTATTATCGATTCCCCTTTTCCTAACTGCATGCAATAAGTCACAACAAACTCATAATCATGATCAAGGCATTTTCAATATGATATTCGTACAACCCATCGATAAGTTATTACATGCCTTAGGCCATTTGTATGGAGAAAATTATGGTTTAGCAATCATTACCATTGTTTTACTAATACGTGTGCTCTTACTCCCCTTTATGGTATTGCAAGTTAAAATATGCACATGATGCGTGAAAAAACTGAAGTGGTACAGCCTCAAATTGATACATTGAAAGAAAATGTAAAGCTTGCTAAAACTCAAGAAGAAAAACTAGAAGCAAATAAACTTTTGATGGATACATATAAACAATATGATATTAACCCTTTAAAAAATATGATTGGTTGTTTACCTATATTAATTCAGTTGCCTATCTTATATGGTTTAATTATCACTTTAAAATTCCCGAGTGATGGAGGCATTGACAGCCATCCACATTTTCTTTGGTTTAATTTAACTGAGCCAAATCTATGGATTTCTTTAATTGCAGCAGTGGTTTATTTTTTCCAAACTTTAGTAAATGCCATTCACTACCCAAAAGATCAGCGAAAAACGCACTATGTTTTAATGATACTATCTCCCATATTTATCACTTATATTTCGTTACAATCTGCTTCCGCTTTAGGACTTTATTGGACAGTAGGTGGTTTATTCTTAATCATACAAATGCATTTTGCACATGCATATTATGGCAAAATTGTACGCAATGAAGCTTCATTACTTCAAGATGAATTAAAAGAAGAAACGAAATCATAAAATCGTTTATACTTTAATACAATGTATCTCCCATTTCTAATTACATACAATTTTGAATTGAAAAATTTCTTTTTCAAAAATAATGATGCTATAATAATATCAATTTAGTATGTAAGGGAGGCATTCTATGGAATTTACAATCAGAGCTTTAACTGAAGAAGATCGACATAGCAAAGCAAATGTCCATTACGAAAGTTGGTTGAGCACTTATAACCATATATCTGTAAATGACTATCTAGAAAATCTTGATAAAGCACAATTTATTAAGAAGTCCTCCTTGCATAACTTACCTACGTTAGTAGCAATTGTTAAAAATGAAATCGTAGGTTTTATCACTTATGGTAAAACAGAATCCATTTCAGAATCAGATGACTGGAGCGAAATTTATGCATTATATCTATTAGAAGCTTATCAGCGTCATATGATTGGTTACGCTTTAACGCAACGTGCATTAGAATTATCCTATCCTGATAATGTGACGCTATGGGTAGTTGAAGAAAACACAAATGCCATTCATTTCTATGAACAAATAGGCTTTAAAGCAACTGAGCATAAAAAGCCAACATACTTTGGTAAAACCTATAATGAAGTCCGCATGGATTATACACGTACAGAACATGATCATTAAAAAAGCGGCGCAAAATCATTGCTTGATCTACTTTTCCAATAAACAAATAATGAGACCGGGGCATCTATACATGTCTCGGTCTCATTATTTGTTTATTTTATTTAGTGTGTTTCACCTAAAGCGACTTTTATATCTTCTCCTGATTCAACAATTGCTTCTAAAGCAGCATATAAACCAATTCGAATCGTTTCTAATGACATAGACGGTTTTTCTGGTTTATCAGTAACTTGTTCAGGAACAAATGGTACATGAATAAAGCCAAATTTTATTTTTGGAAACGCTGTTGCTTGTAAATAACCTAGCTGATATAAAATATGATTACAAACAAAAGTGCCAGCAGTATTAGATAACCTTGATGGAATACCCTGTGCTTTAATCGCTTCTGTTATTCGTTTGACTGGCAAATTAGAAAAATATGCTGCATTTCCATCAACTTGTATCACTTCATCAATCGGTTGATTACCTTCATTATCGGCAATGCGTGCATCATCCACATTAATCCCAACACGCTCAGGTGTTAATTCATATCTCCCACCAGCTTGTCCTATAGCCAAAACGATATCATATTCATAACGCTTCATTTGAGATAGAATGACATCTTTACTTTTGTGAAAAACAGTAGGTATTTCTAACTTATCTATCTTATGTGCGCCAATTTCATCAGGTAATAATTTCACAGCTTCTAATGCTGGGTTAACGCGTTCTCCACCAAATGGATCGAAACCAGTTATTAAAATTCTCATATAAATGTTCCCTTCTTAACCTTATTTTTTCTAAAACGCCCATACATACATTAAAGCGATATGTACTATAATCATTATTATTGCAATGGGTGCTTGCGCTTTAATCACACCAAACTCTTCTTTCATTTCTAGCAAAGCTACGGGTAACGTATTAAAATTAGCTGCCATTGGCGTTAATAATGTGCCACAAAATCCTCCTGTCATTGCTAATGCGCCTGCAATAACTGGATCACCACCTTGTGCAATAACAAATGGTATACCAATACTTGCAGTTATCACAGTAAATGCTGCAAATGCGTTCCCCATAAGCATGGTAAATAACACCATGCCTAAGACATAGGCTGTTGCACCAATTAAATGATTACCTTCTGGTAGTATTGTCGAAATGCCTTTAGATATCACATCTCCCACACCACTAACCGTAAACAGCACACCTAAAGCTGCAAGAAATTGTGGTAGTATGCCCACCGTGCCAATTTGTTGTGTTAATCGATCGCTATCATAGAAAATATATTTCACTTTAGGTTTAATCACCATATATGCTGCAATTAGTCCCAATATAGAGGAAATGCCCAAACCAATTGCGCCACCCAATGGCGTCCAGTTTGAGACAGCAATAGCAGCAATCGCTAATATAAGTGCCGGTATAAATAATTTATTACCATATTTTTGTGCACCCATATCTCCTTCTTTTTCTGTAACATGAACAATATTTTTAATGGTAACTTGTTTAAATAAAGTCAATCCGCCCATCATTAATATGAATATGCCATTAAAGACATTAGGTATATAAGGTCCAGCGATAAATGTAATTGCTAATAAAATCCAAAATAATGCCGTACCATACTTTTTATGATGCTTAGAAGATTTAAGTATTCGAAACGCAGTATAAAGTAATTGGAGACCTATTAATATGTAAAAAATTTCTAAAATATGATTTAAAATACTTTCACTCATCCTTATTCACCCGCTTTGTACCATATTTCTTATATAAATATTTATCAAACCGTATATTATTTATCCATACAATTAAAAATACGATAATGGATATCGGTACAGACGCTAATACAAGTTGAACTGCGTCCACTTTAATACCTAAGGATTGAAAAGTACCAACCATCAATAATATACCAGCTGCACCAACAAATAAATTTTGACCAAAGAAATTACCATAGTTTTCCATTGCCGATGTCTGAGCTTTTATTTTCTCAATATCTTTGGCATCAATTTCTTTTTCATTTAAATTATAACGCGTCCTTAGTGCGCCCTATACCATCGGATTTATCAATGGACGTACGAACTGTGGATGACCACCTATACGAATTGATGCTACTCCAGCAAGTTCCCTAATAATTAAATAAATCGTCAGTAATCGACCACTCGTCACTTGCTTAACCTTGCCAATCATATTAGAGGCTTGTTTCTTCAATCCAAATCTTTCAATAAGTCCGACCATCGGCAACGTCAATATAAATAATGTAACTAAACGATTATCTACAAACGCTTTTCCTAATGTATCTAATATGGCATATAAATCTAAACCTGAAACAAGTCCTGTCACGACAGCTGCAATTAAAATAACTGCAATGGTATCTATTTTAAGTAAAAACCCTAAAATGATAATTATAATACCTATTAATTTTAGCCATTCCATAAAATCCCTCCTTCAGTTATATTATAGTTTTCTTCTGTCTAAAAACAATGAATTTTCAGATTTTTTAAATGAAAAAACGTGCTTTTCACAAATTTTTATTAATAAAAAAAACATGGAGATAGGAATCACATTTCATCATAATGATTTCCATCTCCATGCTTTATATTTTATAACCATTTTAATTGTGCATCTTCTACATTTTTCGAAGGTAGTAGTGTTTCTATCACTAATATAATAGTACAAATTATTGAAACAATGTTTAAGAAGACTGCTATACTGTCAACTTGGATAATATCAAAGACAATATTAACTACCACAGATAGAATAATTAATATGATCGCTGTTGTCCGTTTTCGACCAGCATCATAAAATCTTCGCAAGGTCACTGCAGCCATCGGGACAATGTTAGCTAATCCAAACAACCCTATTAAAGCTGACAATACTGCTGCTACAATGAATATACCGACAATAAAACTAAACGCACCAATCAACGCAATGATAAAAATACTGATAATATGTACCAATACTGGCGTCCAAAATTCTAAACGATTCGATTTACCTTTAAAATCTATATATCTTTTCCAATAATCTTTATACGCCTCTATCATAGCATTACCTCTCTAATTTAATTATATGGTTCCTCATTTGTATATAATCTTAATATATCGTAATACCCACATCACACTCACCCCATAGATGATAATCGGAAATTAAATATATGATTTTATGAGTTTCTCTAACACAAATGGTAATTCTTCAAAAGCACTTTTTTTATGCAATCGTTCACTCACTTTATGCGCATCTTTGCCAATAGGACCACAAAGTAATGTCGGCGCACTAATTTCTTTAATCGCCTCAAATGGAATCGTATACGTTGCATTAAAATTCGGTGTGTTCTTTTCGTAAGTTATCATTTGAGACATATCTCCAGCAAAATTTAAATAACTACTATCACTGATACCGTTAAAATAATGTATACGTTTACTCTGACATTGAAATTTTTCTTCAAATGTCTCTTTAACTAATGCGATGGTTTCCTCAATTTTTTGATCGTATGAAACATTTACAGCAGGATAATATGGTGTCGCAAAAAATGTCACAACTGCAGGTGCGATATTGCGACAAATTTGCATTAAGCGGTCTGTCACACGAATGCTCTGCATATGAAGCCCCGGCGTTTCTTTGATAACCTGTTGTATTTCTTTATCGATGCGTGATTCGCCATAATGTTTAATCGCATATTGTTTTAACTGATCAAAGGTGAGGACGTTGATTTTTGTTTCAAATTCAATGTCTTCGTTCTCTAATATTTTTAACCAATCACTTTCACAACGCTCTGTCGCACGAATGACCGTATCTATAAATTGTCTATATAAATCCGCTGGCTTTTGCTTAAATAGAAACATGTTATATAACCCCATTGTCCTAAATGGCGTTTGAACATCATACGTTTGTTTAATGTCTTTCGTCATAAGCGAAACAGGCAATGGTGTCGTTTCATTTTCAAATTCTTCTTTAAATAAATGGTTATACTCAATTGCTTGATTCATATAACTCATCATAAAATTAGAACTCAGACCATCTAATGGGTTACCTACATGTGTTTCTTTTCCGTAGCACAATACCCCAGGCATAATTTTACCTATAGAGCCAGAATAGATATAATGTTGTTCATCTGCACTTGCTTGTTGAAACGTTGGCTCACTATTCAAATGTAGTTGAATGTCTAATTGAAATGTTTGTTTTATTGAAGCTATCGTTTCCACTGCTTTTCTCATACCTGATGAATTTACTTCTTCATCTGGCACAGTTACTAATATCAAATTGATATCCCATACTTCTATACTTGCTAATTCGATTAATGATAAATGCAACATTAACCCAGCCTTCATATCCATCACGCCCCGACCAAAGAGGTAGGTGTCATTTTTTAAATCTTCAATAGCATCTGTACTTAAATAACTGCTGTATTGTGTGAAATCATATTTTAGTTTATCTGGGTCAAACGCATCTTCACGAAATGAGCCATAATCATCTACATCTACTGTATCGAAATGACTAATTAACACAATCGTTTTAGTTGTCGTGGGCGCCTTATAAAAGGCTACAACGGCCTCTTTATTATCTTCTGTAGTCTCAAGTAAAATTTGTGACTGATTTTTTTCAAAATAAGGAATCTGTAATAATAATTGCTTTATAAAACTCGGAAATGTTAATTCACCTTCCGTATTCGTCACAGTTTGATGATTTACTAAACGTTTTAATAAAATCAATCTGTCTTCATATGTTTGCCATAATAATTTAGTCAATTGATCACCCCCATATGTAAGCGCTTACTAGATTATAAACCGTTTTGAATTTCATAATCAATGCATTTAGTATTAAAATTTTTCAATACACTTATTTAACTATTAATTCTTAAATTTTCTTGATAATAAAAATAGAGCGGAACAGCAATCAAATCTTCTAGAAATGATTTCTCTGTCCCGCTCTAATAACAATGACGTTCTATGAAAGATAAGCTTCCAGGATCAATTCATATCACAGTTTGCATTCTATTTTAATTATTAAATTGATGTTTAGGCACGAGTAATAGAACAGCTAAAAATGCAATAATAGCTAATGCTGCATTAAATAACAAACCATACATGGCACCTACATGTATATTCGCAGTGGTTGTCATAACCGTAAATATTGTTCCTGACAACGCAACACCAAACGAATTACCTAAAGAGGACGCCATTTTATAGACACCAGAAGCGACACCTACTTTGTCATCAGGCGCTGTCGTAACAGCAGTGTCTGTAGATGGCGTTGCATACATACCTAATCCGATACCATAAATTAAGTAACCAAGTATACACATAACGATATACATCGGTGTAGGTAGGAATGTGAGTGAAATTAAAATAATACCAACAGCATTTAACCCTGCACCGATTAACATTGGACGTTTAGGTCCAATGTGTTGAAGTATTTTTTCTCCGACTCTAATCATTACAAGTACAGCCACAAGATAAGTAATCGTCATTGCGCCAGATTGGAATGATGTAAAATGAAGGCCTGATTGAAAATAAGTATTCGCTACAATTAAAGTACCGGCAACGGCATTTAATAAAAAGTTCGATACTGTTGCACCCGTGTAACCTTTATTTTTAAATATCCTAAAATCAATCAGCGGATTGTGTATTCTTGTTTCATAAAATAAGAATCCAATAACTGCAACAATAAAAATGAACATCAATGACAAAATGAGTGGTGAAAATAAACCATAATTTGAAGCTTGTGTAATAATCAAATTGACACTCAACATTGCAATAATTAAAATAATAAGTCCAATCGTATCAAATTTGGCGCGTTTCGTTTCTTTTGTTTGAACCGCCTTTGTTTCTGGCGCATGCTTCATTAAATACATCGCTGCGAGTGCCACAATAATAGAGATAATAAAAATTGATCTCCAACCTACAAAGGTAGACACCATGCCACCGAATAATGAACAAATACCTGTACCGCCCCATGAACCAATAGACCAATAGCTCAGGGCGCGTTGACGTCGGCTTCCTATGTAATACTCGTTAATGATTGCTAACGTTGATGGCATAATACACGCAGCAGATAAGCCTTGTATGGCTCTACCAACTACTAACAATGGTATAAATCCAGGAATAATAATCAGTAATGAACCGACAATACTTAAAATCAATCCTATATATGTCATTTTAACTCTACCATATCGGTCAGCTAGCCCACCAGCACCGACAACAAACAGCCCACACAATAATGCTGTGATACTTACTGCCACGTTAATTGTGCCATAATTTGTATCAAACGATGACTGAAGATCTGGTACGATATTTACAAGAGATTGTGCAAATAACCAGAATGTAATAACTCCTAAAAATATACCTACAAGAAGCCTATTATCTCCTTCAAATGATTGTGATGACTCCATATTCTTTTTTCCTCCTATATCCCCCAAAAAGCATTGCATCACTTCAAAAAAGATATACACGTTTTTAAACTCAAATTAAACATATTCTAAAAAAGTCTATATCTATTTCAAAATGAATCTTTTAAAATGAAATTAAGCTTTATTTATTTGTGAAAACATCAGACAATTATTTATTATATAATTTCTTTCGTTTTCACAAAATATTTAAAAACCCAATATTAACAAAATAACACTTAGCTATAGATATTGCTAAAAAACAGCGTTAAATGTATATTTGTAAACTCAAAGAGTAATATTCTCTTTAAAATTCATCGAATTATACTAAAATTTTATCGCTTAAAATGATAATTACTTTTCTGCAATAACATATAGCTAAAAAATTTCTGTATACTATATTAAGACAAACTATGATAAGGGTGCATTATGTTAAATTTATTTATACTACTTCTTGAACGTGTGGGCTTAATCATACTTATTGCCTATATACTAATGAACATCAACCATTTTAAAACAATGATGAATGAGCGCGAGAAACGACGTTCACAATGGCAATTAATTATTATTTTTGGTTGCTTCTCTATGATTTCAAACTTCACTGGTATACAAATCCGAGGCGATGAAATAATTAATGGAACTGTTTATAACCATCTAGACCCTGATGCTTCTTTAGCAAATACACGTGTTTTGACTATTGGCGTATCAGGACTTATCGGTGGTCCATTTGTAGCATTAGCAGTTGCCGTCATTTCAGGTATGTATCGTGTTTACATTGGTGGTGCTGATGCATATATTTACTTGATTTCATCTATTTTCATCGCTTTAATTTCTGGCTATTTTGGCTATAAAGCGATGCGTGCTAACCGTTATCCTACGATAGTCAAAGGTGCGTGCATTGGTGGTACAACAGAAATAATTCAAATGCTTTGTATTCTTTTATTTTCTGATAATACTGAACATGCGTGGACATTAGTAAAACTCATCGCTATCCCTATGATTTCGATTAATTCCATCGGTACAGCAATATTTTTATCTATTATTTTATCTACTATTAAACAAGAGGAAGAAACGCGTGCGATACAAACACATGATGTGTTACAGCTTGCTAACCAGACATTGCCTTATTTCCGCTCTGGTTTGAATGAGCAATCAGCGAAAAAAGCAGCAGAGATTATACTTAATTTAATGCGCGTATCTGCGGTAGCAATTACCAACCGTAAAGATATTTTGACTCATGTTGGCGTAGCGAGCGACCATCATGTTGCCCAAAAAGCAATTATTACTAATTTATCTAAACGAGCCATTCAATCTGGCACTTTAAAAGAAGCATATTCTAGTGAAGAAATCGGTTGTAACCACCCAGGATGCCCTTTAGAAGCAGCAATCGTAGTACCTCTACGCGTCAAGAATGATGTTGTCGGGACATTAAAATTATATTTTACAAATAAATATGATGTTAACTATTCAGATAAACAATTAGCAACTGGACTTGCTGAAATATTTTCCAGTCAACTTGAATTAGGTCAAGCTGAAACACAAAGTGCCTTAATACGTGATGCTGAAATTAAATCACTTCAAGCACAAGTTAATCCACATTTTTTCTTTAATGCAATTAATACCATTTCTGCATTAATACGTATTGATAGTGAAAAAGCACGTGAATTACTTTTACAACTCAGTCAATTTTTCAGATCTAATTTACAAGGTGCGCGTAATAACACGATTTCTTTAGAAAAAGAATTACAACAAGTAGAATCCTATTTATCTCTAGAACAAGCTAGATATCCGGACCGCTTCAATGTGTCGTTTGACATAGATCGTACTTGTTACGGCGCACTTGTACCGCCTTTTGCTATACAGATACTTGTTGAGAATGCCATTAAGCATGCTTTTAAAAATAGGAAATACAATAACGAAATTATCGTAAAAGCACACAAAGCTCAAACAGGTTTAGTCATTTCCGTATCCGATAATGGTCATGGTATCCCTTATGAAAAACTTGATAAAATTGGTAAAACCAGTGTCCATTCAGAATCTGGTACAGGCAGCGCGTTAGAAAATTTAAATCGCAGATTAGATGGATTGTTTGGTTATGAAGCAAGTCTTCAAATTCATTCCGATCACCAAGGCACACAAGTGAGTTGTACGATTCCGTACCATAATTTAGAGGAGGAAAAAATTGAGAGCAATCATTGTAGATGACGAACCCTTAGCACGTAATGAACTTCACTATTTGCTAAATCAAATAAACCATTTTGAAAAAATTGATAAAGCAGAAAATGTTTCTGAGACATTAGAACTATTACTTTATGATGATTATGATGTTATTTTTCTTGATATTAATTTAATGGACGAAAGTGGTCTTGATCTTGCCAACAAAATAAAGAAAATGAAACATGCGCCTTTTATCATCTTTGCCACAGCGCATGATACTTTTGCTGTAAAGGCTTTTGAATTGGATGCCATCGATTATATCCTTAAACCTTTTGAGCAACAACGTATTGCACAAGCAGTTCACAAAGTAGAACAAGCTTTGGGGCAAACTACCGAACATCATAGTGATAGTTATACAACAGCTTCTATGGATACTCAAAACAACGAAAAAACAAAAACAAGTAAAGTGCTCCCTATTGAGGTAAATGAACGCATTCATATTATTAACTTAGATGATATTATTGCAGTTTCGGTCAACAATGGTATTACTACAATCAATACAACACTCGACGATTTCGAAACTTCAGAGCCTTTGAGTCATTATGAAAAGAAAATTGAAACGCAAAATTTCATGCGTATCCATCGTGCAACATTAATTAATAAATCCCATATTCAAACCATTGAACATTGGTTCAATTATACGTATCAACTTACCATGACAAATCAATTAAGGTTTCAGGTTAGCCGCTCCTATATGAAAACTTTCAAACAAATGATGGGGCTTAATTGATAGTCACATTTCAATTTATGCATTTCAGCTCTAACGTGTCGTAAGTCACATCAAAAACGCTCCATCGTAATCGCTTTCATTTTATAATTAACTCAAGATCATTTTGGGAGGCAATTTTAAATGGGAGTAGAAAAAGAACAACGCAAAACGCACAATAAAATCTCTAAAACATATAATTTTTTCCATCAAGCGCTTGTTATAGCGATTATTATGTTTATTTCAAACATCATCGAAAGTTTCATGCCGGTGCCAATGCCAGCTTCAGTAATAGGACTTGTCCTATTATTTATTGCTTTATGTACTGGTATTGTAAAACTTGGCCAAGTAGAAACTGTTGGAACCACATTAACGAATAACATTGGTTTCTTATTCGTACCAGCAGGTGTTTCAGTCATTAATTCATTAGGCATATTAAGCACAAGTCCAATCCTAATTATATTATTAATTATCATTTCAACATTGCTCTTGTTGTTATGTACAGGATTTTTATCTCAGTTGCTTATTACAAAATCCTTTATTCCGAAAAATTCAAAACAAAAAAATTGGCGGAGGATAAATTATGATTGAACATTTAGCGATTAATACACCTTATTTTGGTATTCTACTATCACTTATACCTTTTATCATCGCAACTTTTTTATTTAAAAAGACAAATGGTTTTTTCTTGTTCACACCATTGTTTGTCAGCATGGTCGTCGGCATTGCCTTTTTAAAATTAACTGGTATTGATTACGCAAATTATAAAATCGGTGGCGATATCATTAATTTCTTCTTAGAACCAGCAACAATATGTTTCGCTATACCTTTATATAAACGTCGCGATGTCTTGAAAAAATATTGGAAACAAATCCTAGGCGGCATCACATTAGGTACAACTGCTGCACTTGTTTGTATCTATCTTATCGCCGAAGCATTCCAATTTTCTAATGGCATCATAGCATCTATGTTACCTCAAGGTGCGACAACTGCCATTGCATTACCCGTATCTGCAGATATCGGCGGCATCAAAGAGTTGACATCACTAGCAGTTATTTTAAATGGTGTGATTATATATGCTTTAGGATCTAAATTAATTAAGTTATTTAATATAACAAATCCTATTGCACGTGGTTTAGCACTTGGTACAAGTGGCCATTCGTTAGGTGTTTCTTCTGCACAAGAATTTGGTGAAACTGAAGCATCTATGGCATCTATTTCTCTAGTTATTGTTGGTGTGATTGTTGTAATCGTAGCTCCAATATTAGCAACATTACTATTATAATTTAATAACCCGCACACGTATAAAGTTAAATGACGTGTGCGGGTTTATTTTTTAAAAACTTAAATCTATACACGTATATTTTCTTACCTTACTGCACCCATTACAATTTAACCACTAACTATATACTATTTTTATAATTTATCAGAAAATTTAAATTACTTATTTTCATATCCTTGTAATCTGATAAGATTTATTGTATTATACACCTACTATTAATATTTGGAGGTTAAGATTTATGACATTATTTTTACTAGAAGCAAACGATTTGGCTTTTGCCTCAAATAAAAAAGAATTAGAAGATAAAGCTGCTCAATTAACAACTGGTGATGTACCTACTTTAATTGAAGTTCAAGCTACTGAAGACTTAACACATGGTTACTTTATTGTAGAAGCAAATAATGATACTGAAGCAAAACAATTTCTAGAAGATGCTTCAATTAATATAAATTTAGTTAAAGAAGTGCGTCTAGTTGGTAAAGAACTGGATGAAGTTAAAAAAGGCGATCCTAAAATTGACTACCTTGTAACTTGGAATATCCCAGAAGGTATTACAATGGATCAATATTTAGCACGTAAGAAGAAAAATTCAGTTCACTACGAAGAAGTACCGGAAGTACAATTCCAACGTACGTATGTTTGTGAAGACATGACAAAATGTATTTGTATGTACGATGCGCCAGATGAAGACGCTGTACGCCGTGCTCGTAAAGCTGTAGATACACCAATCGATGACATCGAAAAAATATAAAGAACTACTTTCTCAATAGAATTGAGATTAGTAGTTCTTATGCATTAGCTTTAGCTAATGTAATCCTTATATATTTCTCAATAGAATTGAGATTAGTAGTTCTTATGCATTAGCTTTAGCTAATGTAATCCTTATATATTTCTCAATAGAATTGAGATTAGTAGTTCTTAGGGAGAGGGACAGAAATCATTTGTTTTAATAAAGATTTCGTAGTCCCACCCCGGCAAGGATGACTAGGGTTGAATAAGCTTAATATAAGCGCAATTCAATCCAGTCATCTACTGCCTTTTTACAAAGTGATTAATCACTAGATTTTCTAAAAAGTAAATTCATAAACAACCACTTCACGGGCTATGTACTTGCATAGCCCTTTAGTGTAAACGCAATTCTTATTAAAACGATAAGAATAATTGAGGTGTCTACCGTGATTCATATTAATCGAGTTCATCATCAATTTGGAGAGAATACTGTCATTAACGATTTCGAACTAAATATAGATAAAGGAGAAATCATTACTTTTATTGGGAAAAGTGGATGTGGCAAATCAACTTTATTAAATATTATTGGAGGTTTCTTAACACCCTCATCTGGTTCTGTTAATATCAATGGTCAAATTAAACAAACGCCATCTCCAGATTGTTTGATGATATTCCAACATCATAATCTTTTTCCATGGAAAAATATCTATGACAATATACGCATTGGTTTAAATAAGCGTATGAGTAATGAAGAAATTAACCATCATTTAAAAAGTGTCGATTTAAATAATAAAGGCTCAGCATTCCCTGAATCATTATCTGGTGGGATGAAACAACGTGTTGCACTTTGTAGAGCACAAGTACATCAACCGAAAGTTATTTTAATGGATGAACCACTTGGTGCTTTAGATGCATTTACCCGTTATAAACTACAAGATCAATTGATTCAATTAAAGCATCAAACTGACGCTACTATTATTCTTGTCACACATGATATAGATGAAGCATTATATCTTTCTGACAATATTATTTTACTTGGAGAGGGTTGTGAAATTATCGATCAATATAAGATTAAGCAATCACATCCTCGTAATCGCAATGATAGCCATTTATTAAATATCCGTAATACTATCATGGAAAAGTTTGCCTTAAATCATTATATGGCAGAACCGGAATATTATTTATAAGGAGGCAGCATATTGAAAAAATTATTAATCCTTTCTCTAATATTCCTAGTATTACTTTCTGCTTGTACACAAAGTAATAGTCAAAAACAATCCGATAAAAAAGAAACTATAAAAATTGGTTATTTACCTATTACACATTCAGCAAACTTGATGATGACCCAACAAATACAGCAACAAACCAAAAACGCGAATTACAACTTAGAACTAGTAAGATTTAATAATTGGCCTGACCTGATGGACGCTTTAAATAGTGGCAAAATCGATGGTGCATCTACCTTAATCGAACTTGCGATGAAATCTAAAGAGAAAGGTTCAAATATTAAAGCAGTTGCTCTAGGCCATCACGAAGGTAATGTCATTATGGGACAAAATAACGAAACAATTTCAGACTTCCATAATCACGAAGATTATAGCTTTGCGATACCACATCGGTATTCGACACATTACCTACTATTAGAAGAAATGCGAAAACAACTTCATTTAGACTCTGATACCTTTAGTTATCATGAAATGGCACCTGCAGAAATGCCCGCAGCTTTAAGTGAAAATCGTATTTCAGGATACTCAGTAGCTGAACCTTTTGGTGCCTTAGGAGAAAAACTAGGCAAAGGACATACGCTAAAACATGGTAGCGATGTGATACCTGATGCATATTGCTGTGCACTTGTGCTCAGAGAGGATTTAATCAATCAACACCATCATACAGCACAAGCTTTTATGACTGATTATAAAAAAGCTGGTTATAAAATGAACAATAAAAAGCAAAGCGTAGAAGTCATGAGTAAACATTTTAAACAAGATAAAAAAGTTTTAAAACAATCAGCAGATTGGACTTCTTATGGAGATTTAACAATTGAAAAAGAAGGCTATAATAAAATCACTCATTTAGTCAAAGAACATAAATTATTTAACACACCTGACTATAAAGATTTTGTTGATCCAACATTATACAAGGAGGGCTAGTACGCATTGACACATGCATTAACTAAAAAATTCACTTTACCTATTATTAGTTTCATCATTTTCTTATTTATATGGCAATGCGTGATTTGGATAGGAAATTATCAACCTATCCTCTTACCTGGTCCTTTACTTGTTGCTAAGAGCATTTGGCAGTTCATCATTTCCGGGGAAATATTTTCTCATTTGTTTATTAGTTTATTTCGTTTCATAGTCGGATTTGTTCTTGCCATTTTAATCGGTGTTCCTATCGGATTTTTATTAGGTCGTGTAAATGCACTATTCCATGCCATCGAACCACTTTTACAATTAATTAGACCTATATCACCTATCGCTTGGTCACCTTTCGTTGTACTTTGGTTTGGTATCGGTAGCTTACCAGCTATGGCAATTATTTTTATCGCTGCTTTCTTTCCGATTGTTTTTAACACAATTAAAGGCATTAGACATATTGAACCTCAATATTTAAAAATCGCTTCAAATCTTAACTTAACAGGTTGGCAATTATATAAAAATATCTTATTCCCTGGTGCCTTCAAACATATTATGGGTGGTATTCATATGGCTGTAGGTACGAGTTGGATATTTTTAGTTTCTGGTGAAATGATTGGTGCCCAGTCTGGATTAGGCTTTTTGATAGTAGATGCAAGAAATATGTTGAACTTAGAAGATGTATTAGCCGCAATATTTTTTATTGGTTTGTTCGGCTTCATTATAGATAGATTTATTAGTTATTTAGAAAAATTAATTCTAAAACGATTCGGAGAATAAAGGAGACGTTATTATGAGTTTACAAACACTTATCGAAAATGAATTAGATCCATATTTAATTGAAATAGATGAAGGTACACACTATCCTAAACAATTTATTCAAACTTTATTTAAAGAAGGTTATTTTAAAGAAAATGATTTGAAAAATAATTTAGAAATTATTGAAGAAGTATCCAAATCTTGTCTAACTACAGGATTTTGCTTATGGTGCCAACTCGCATTCTCAACATACTTAGAAAATGCTGACCAAGCGCATTTAAATCATGATTTACAACAATCATTATTAAATGGTGATATATTAGGCGCAACTGGTTTATCAAATCCTATGAAATCATTTAATGATTTAGAGTCTTTCAATTTATCTCACCATTATCAAGAGGGAAAATTTTACGTAAACGGTAGACTTCCAGCAGTAAGCAATATCGGTTCTGATCACTACTTTGGGGCCATTTCAAAGTCTGAAACTGATGATGAATTAGTAATGTTTATTGTACATGCCAATCAAGATGGTATTATACTTGATGAGAAGTCGAATTTCTTAGGTGTCAATGGTTCAGCAACATTTGCGATAACGATGGATGATGTACTGATTCCTGACACGCAAATCATCACGCATGACGCAAAATCATTTGCCTCAGATATTCGACCAAAATTTGTAACACTACAAGTTCCTATTGCCCTAGGTTCCGTTCGTGCTTCACTTGATTTAATTCATAAATTCTCTGACGCACAAAATGGCATCAATAAATATTTAGAATACGACATTTCAGATTTTGAATCACGCTATAAACAGATCAAGCAAGACTTTTATAACCTTGTTGCAAAAAATGATTTGGATAATCAATTTGGCGAACTTATTCGACTTAAAAAAGAAGCTGGATATTTACTATTAGAAGTTAATCAGGCGTCTATGGTCAATGGTGGTTCAAGAGCATACTCTCCTAAAGCACCACAAGCACGTAAGTTGAAAGAAGGATTTTTCTTTGCAGCATTGACACCTACCTTAAGACATTTAGGTAAATTAGAAGAAGAATTTAAATCATTTAATTATACTGTAAATTAGTTTAAACTTTTCTAATATACGTAAAAAAGAGTCTGGACATAATAGTTGTCTCAGACTCTTTTTCGTTTAGGCAGTAGATGACTGAATTGAAAAATTTGATTTCTGTCCTACTCCCTCAAGACATAGACAAACATTGCGCAATAAATGTGCAGGGTTTGTCTATTTTAATTTTTTTCTTATTTTTGATTCCTAATTGTCTTTGTATAAGTAATATTTTAGTAAAATAACAGGTACTTTAGATGGACTGCTATTAATATGACAATATTTGTCTTCGATAAGTTCATAAATAAAATCTAAATATAATGCTAAATAGACTATAATTAACAAATGATTTTTTGGAACTAATATGTAGATAGGAATCAATCCCTATTAATGTGTTTAATTTATATATTATAATTTAGGCAGTGATTTATGCCGACTCCTGCGGGAATAGCACTAGCCGAAGACTACAGGCTAAGGCAGTGCCCGCGGAAAGCGTGCATAAAAAAACTGCCAACAAAGTCGGAGACTTTGTAGACAGTCTGAAGCATCCCCCTATGAGGATGCTTTTTTGTGACTCATATCATTCCAATTTGATTTTCTATATTCCTTCTATGAACCACTTGATTGCA
The DNA here is from genome assembly GCF_000010125.1 of Staphylococcus saprophyticus subsp. saprophyticus ATCC 15305 = NCTC 7292. NCBI lineage: Bacteria > Bacillati > Bacillota > Bacilli > Caryophanales > Staphylococcaceae > Staphylococcus > Staphylococcus saprophyticus. Next base: position 492,590 of record NC_007350.1, on the reverse strand, counting down.
CGTTGTATCGCTTTATCCCAATATGCGTAATCATGTTCACCAGGTCCATCTTCAAATATGTTTGGTATTTGGCGTTTATTTAAATATTGTACAAACTGCTGATTGTCTCGGTATAAATCATCTTCTGTACCACACATGATAAGCAATTCGGGAATTTCTTTTTGTTTCTTAATCGCTTCATCCACTAAATAATACGGATCTAAGTTTGTATTTGCTACTTGTGCATTTGGACCAGCAATTGCAAATCCAGAATAATCATACCAATCATAATCAATCAAACCTTGTGCGTTAAATGCAGCAGATAAAGGACAAGCTTTCGCAAAACGATGACCTTCTAACAGCGCATATTTGATTGTGCCATAGCCACCCATCGAATGTCCCGCAATAAAATTGTCCTCTTTGCTAGTCGAGAGTGGTAATATTTGATGCGCATAATCCAATACTTCAAGTATATAATCATAATATTTATGACCATACACCATATTACTATAACCACTATGATCTGCATTCGGCATGATTACTGCTAATTGATGCTCATTTGCATACCGTTCAATACTCGTATAACGCATATACGACGTTTCGTCACTTGAAAGTCCGTGTAAAAGCAATAACGTTTTCAACGCTTTCGGTTGTGCATTTGAATCAAAATAAGTAGCGTCTTCAGGTAAAATCACTATAAAAGGATGATGCATACCAATCGTCGTCGAATTATAGTTTATTGATAATATTGCCAAAGTCAGTCACAACCTTTATTAATTAATACTTTGTGTTTCGTGTTTTTTCTTCTTATGCGTTTTATTAGATGGATCTAAACGTTTTTCCAAAAATCTTAAGAAGATATCAATTAAAATTGCAATTAAAGCAATTGGAATTGCACCAGCTAAAATAAATGTTGTTCCGTCTGTTGCATTCGTACCTCGAATAACAATGTCACCTAAAGTTGGCGCACCTATGAATGAGCCGACTGCAACAACCCCGATGGCTACAACAAGCGCAATTCTCAGTCCACCAAGAATGACTGATAAAGATAATGGTAATTCAATCATACGCAAGACTTGATTGCGCGTCATTCCCATACCTTTACCGGCATCTTTAATATTTTCATCGACACCAACAATACCAGTAAATGTATTTTTTATAATTGGTAATAGTGCGTATAAGAATACCGTTACCACTACAGTTGTAGGACCTAGTCCCATCACTAACATTAATATTGCTAACATCGCAATAACAGGTACAGTTTGAATGATGTTTGCAATGGTAATAATTGTCCAAGACAATTTTTTATATCTTGCAATGACGATACCAATAGGAATACCTACAATAGCTGCAAATAGAACACCATAAACAGACATAAGTAAATGCTTAATAAATAAATCCCATAGGTAGCCAAAGTTTACTGAATAATATTCAATTAATTGTTGAAATAAATTACCTTCCATTACTAATGACCACCTTTCTTATCATTTTCAAAATAGTTATGTGCTTTTAAGAATTTTTCAGCGACGACTGCAGGCTCTTGACCTTCACCATCAGCTTGATAATTAAGTTTCTGCATTTCACTCGTTGAAATTTTATTGTGTAATTTTTCTATTGTTGGTTTTAATTCTGGATGCTGTTTTAATAAATTATTTGTCGCCACTGAACTTGCGTCATAAGGTGGGAAGAAATGTTTGTCATCTTTCAATACTTTTAAATCATATGCGGCAATTCGACCATCCGTTGAATACCCGACTGCTACATCTAAATTATTCGAATTCAATGCATCATATACTAATCCGATTTGCATTGGTCGTACTGTATTAAAATCAAAGCCATATGCTTTCGTAAATCCTGGATAACCATCGCCTTCACGGTTTAACCATGAACTATCGACACCTAGTTTCAATTTATCGCTATGCGCTTTTAAATCAGACACAGTTTCTAAATTATATTTTTCAGCAGTTGCTTTAGTTACCATAAATGCATAAGTGTTTGCAAATCCATATGAATCAAAAAATGTTTGATCAAATTTCTTTTGGAAACCATCTTGTGTCGCTTTCATAGCTTTTTTTGGATCTTTAATAGGATCTTCATTTAATGCACCTGTTAAATCCGTACCATTATAACGGGCACCTGATAAGTTTGCATCACCATTTACGAGTGCGTTATGTTGAATGGTACTCGATCCTAAGTTGTTAATTAATGATGGTTTGATTTTTCCTTCTGTATCATGTTCTATTAATAGTCTCAACATATGAGACATAATTTGTGACTCGCTCGTTGCAAGTGCTGTGATTTTGACCTCGTCGTCTGAGCTATTTCCACCTAAACCGGGTAAACTACATCCAGATAACACCGTCAGACACAGTACAAGCACGATACAATACTGTTTTATCTTTTTCATAATGTCCTCCTTAAATTATCTGGATACTTTTAATCCTTTGGGTACTGCCCATTTTTCTACTAATGATAATAGTACATCCACTATTAATGCTAATGCTGTAACTAATACAGCTGCACTCACAATCATTAATGGGTCATATAAGTTCAATCCATTAAATACAAAGTCACCTAAGCCACCTGCACCTACATAACTTGCAAGTGTTGCCCAACTAATGACATAAACAGATGATAATCGAATACCACCCAAGATTAATGGTAAAGCTAATGGTAATTCAACGTCTTTCATTAATTGAAAGCGTGTCATCCCCATACTGATTGCTGCTTCTTTAAGATTACTATCAATATTCTTAACACCTAATACTGTGTTATTTAATATTGGTAGTAGTACATAGATAAATAATGCGACAATGGCCGGTAATTTTCCAACACCAAAGATTGGTATCATTACAGCTAATACTGCTAATGTTGGTATCGTTTGTAATACACCAGCAATTGTGAGAACAATGTTTGAAGTTCTTTTCATTTTGGATAGTATAATACCTAATGGTACTGCGACTACGATTGCAATTAACAAAGCGATCATTGAGATATAAAAGTGTTCGACTGTTTTGGAAATCAGTTGCCCACCATATTGCTCTATGAATTGTTTCATTACTTATCAGCTCCTACATTATCGGGCTCAACAATTGCGTCTTGTGTAGCATCATCGTCTTCATCTGTTTCTCCCCAGATACTGTCATACACGATATCTACTAAGTTTGCTCTCGTAACCAATCCAATTAACGTTTCTTCATCACTATCCACTACAGGTACGTTTCTTACATTTCTTTTCAATATTGTACGAACTGAATCTTGTAATTTACTGTCTATTCTTACGCGATAGATATCGCGTTGCATTGTATCAATCAGTTCTTTATTTCCACGTAAACCTTGATTGATATCTTCAATATCTAAATATCCAAGTAATCTACGATTGTTACCCACAACAAAGATGGTATCAACACGACGATCTCTCATAATCTTAACTGCTTCATTTAATGAGCTATCCGCATGAACTGTTACAGGTTTAATCATCGCATCTTTAACTGTACGCATGTTAGGTCTATCTTGAATCAATCTATTTTGACCAATAAAGTCTCTTACGAAATCGTTTTCAGGATGTCTTAAAATATTGTCTGGCGTATCAAATTGTATGACACGTCCCTCAGACATAATGCAAATTTTATCTGCCAGTTTAATAGCTTCATCCATATCATGTGTAACGAAAATGAAGGTCTTACCTAACTTTTGTTGTAGTTCTTTAACCAAGTCTTGCAACGTATCTCTCGTAATTGGATCTAACGCGCCAAATGGTTCATCCATTAAAATGATATCTTGTTCTGCTGCTAACGCACGCACAACACCGATACGTTGCTGTTGTCCTCCTGAGAGCTGCGAAGGATATCTATCTAAAAATTCTTCTGGTAAATCCACTAATTTTATCAGTTCTTTAGCTTTTTTCTCTTTCTTTTCTTGAGACCATTTTAAAAGTTTAGGTACTAATACGATATTTTCTCTAATCGTCATATGTGGCATCAATCCAATTTGTTGTATCACATACCCAATTTTTCTACGTAGCTCAACTGGGTTCATTTTGCGAACATCTTTGCCATTTATAGCTATTTGCCCTTCAGTTGCTTCAATCATTCTATTGATCATTCTTAAAGCAGTTGTTTTACCACTACCACTTGTCCCTATAAATGCAATAAATTCACCGGCTTCAATCTCAAGTGAAATATTATCTACAGCTTTCTTTCCTCCACCATAGACTTTAGATAAGTTTTTAATACTTAACATGAGTCAATTCCTTTCTATGTACATATTCAATTTCAAATATTTCATAATAAATATAGGACTATCTGTGGATGTTATACAAATACTAAAAAATAAGTAAAAACATGAGCACACATAGCCCTACTTTATTCGTGTGTAAACAATCAAAACAGAATAATCAATTTAGCTTTGATTTTATCATCCTATATATAACAAGATACATTAATAAATAACATTAAACAATTTATAACCAAATATTTGGTTATATAAAATATTTTTAACACCTTTTTATTCAATCGTTTCAAACTCATTCAAAAATTTTATTTACGTTTTATACCAATAAGATGTCCAAGTTCTTTGGGTTGTTTTTTTATTGAAGCATGTTGTGCATAATCATCAATTGCTTTTTGTATATCAGTAGGAAAAGCATCAGGCTTATGCAATTTAGTATTCATTCCCATTAACATAACCTCATAAGTTGCACACTTATCATTTGCTTCATCACTTAATGTCATAAACACATGTAATCTTTTGGCGTCGTAATCAAATAACTCAACTGAAGCAGTAATCGCTTCATTTACTTTAATTTCTTTTAAATACATAACGTGGTTTTCTAAAGTAAAGACAGTGTAGTCCAACGTTTCAATTGTTTGCACATCTAACCCTAAAAATGCGAGCCATGCATCCGTTGCATCACTAAATACACGATTATATTCTGCGTCATTCATATGCCCATTATGGTCGACCCAAGCTTCATTTACATGCGTCTTGTATTCATATAATTTGTTTGTCATTTTATTTCACCGATTGTTGTGTTTTCTTTTTCATAGAGGGTGTATCTTCTGGCCAATATGACTCAGCAAGTTGTTTTACTTTTACTAAGAATTCATTACGTTTTTGGTCAAGTTCCGCCATTGTTTGTCCTTGAGAAGATGATTCACAGCCATTGACCACTTCTTCATACAGGTCCTGTGTTAATTCTGGTGCTACTAATTTAGTCCATGGTTTTTTTAAAGCTGGACCAAATTGTTTCAGCATGTGACGCATACCGCCTTCACCACCGGCCAAATGGAAAGTCATGAATGGACCATATTGTGCATAGCGCAAACCTGCAGCATGTGTAAATGCTTTATCAACTTCTTCCGTTGTCGCTATACCATCATTAACAATGTGCAATGCCTCTCTCCATAGTGCTTCCATTAATCTATCTGCTACATGTCCTTCAATCTCATGTCTAACATGAAGTACATCCATACCAATGCTTTCGTAAATTTCTTCAGCTTTTAATGTTGTTGCTTCCGTTGTTGCTTTACCAGGAACGATTTCAACGAGCGGTAAAATATAAACTGGATGAAATGGGTGGGCTACAATCAATCTCTCAGGATGTTGTAAATTTTGTTGCAATTCTGATGGCATAATACCAGAAGTACTCGAACCAATCGTTGCATCTGTTTTCGCATAAAAATCAATTTCTGTCAGCACTTGATCTTTTAAAGATTCAATTTCTGGAACATTTTCTTGTATATGATCTGCATCTTTAACCGCTTCTTCCAAATAAGGTGTAAATGTTAAATTATCGATTGCAGCGCCTTCTGCTAAACCTAATTGTTCTGCATATGGCCAATTTTGTTTCACTTGTTTTAACATTCTTTCATATGCGCCTTCACTTGGGTCTGTAGCAATGACTTCATGCCCATGAGCTAACATTCTAGTAATCCATCCACTTCCGATAACGCCTGTACCTACAACTGCAAACTTCATTATGCTCCTCCTTGTGGATCTCTTAATTGATATTTTTTACGTGCTTCTGCCGGGGTCATTGGTTCTATATCTAATCCGTTCAATATTTCGACAGCTTTTTCAACTAATTGCTCATTTGTTGCCTTAACACCTTTGGCTAAATATAAATTGTCTTCTAATCCAACACGAACGTTGCCGCCACGCTTTGCTGCTTCTTCAACCGTTGGAAATTGCATTCTTCCAATACCAAATGCTGACCAGTGGGCATGCTCCGGTATACGCGTTTTAAAGTATTCTATCGTTTCTGGATCATTTTCAGCTCCCCAAGGTATACCTAAACAAAATTGGAACATTGGTTCACCATCAATTAATCCTTCACTGATTAATTGCTTAGCGAATGAAATATGACCACTGTCAAAGCACTCTAATTCAGGCTTAACACCAGCCTCTTTTACAAGTTGAGCTTGTTTTCTTAACCAATCAGTTGGACTTAAATAAACTGTATCTCCCATGTTGACACTACCACAATCTAAAGTACACATTTCAGGTAGTAAGCTGCCTATCGGTTCATGTCTTTCTTCTGGTGTTTGTATATCAGATCCTTCTGCAGCGAGATATGGATCTTCAAGGTTTGGAATAAAATCTCCGCCACCACCTGACGTAATATTTATAATAATATCTTCATCTGCAGCTCTAATAAGTCGTACGGCTTCTTTGAAAAATTCAACATCGTGGCTAATACCACCTGTCTCTGGATCTCTCGCATGAATATGTGCAACTGTCGCGCCTGCTCTTGCACATTTTATTGCTGATTCAGCAATCTCTTGAGGTGTTACAGGAACACACTTATTCTTTGCTGTAGTATCTCCAGCACCTGTTAAAGCTGCTGTTAGCATCACTTTTTTCATTGATTATAAACCTCCACAGAGTTATTTAACACATCGCTAAGTGTACCAACCAGACGGTTTAGTTTCAAGTTTTATAAATATAAAAAATAAGGATAAACAACATTCAAAAGTTGATTATCCTTATACTATCAGTGGTTTACATGAATTAAACATTTTATTATTTTTTTATTAATTTAGAACATTTAGCCATTGCTTTCTTGATTTTTATTGGGGTGCGTATATTCGGTTAATCTATTCAAAACTTGTTCTCTCATGTTTTCATCAAGTCCATCTAGTCCAAATATTTCTGAAAGCCACAAACCATCCACTGCCAGACGAATAATTGTAGCGTCTACTTTGTCTAATCCATCATTTTCAATATTAGTTTGCCACTCTTTATAAGTGTCCTGTAAAGGTAATAACAAATTGCTATTAATACCTTGTGCAGCAAGCATTCCTGAGGTAATCGATCCATTTTCTGAACGATGAGATCTCGTCGCTTCAATAAACGCCCGTGCCCATTTCCCTTGGTCTTGTTTATCTGCATGTACATGTCCATTCACATTTTCTCTATATAATTCATCGGCATGATCAACAAGACCTTGAATTAATGCAAACTTGTTTTTAAAGTGATACAATAGCCCACCTTTACTGACACCTGCCTTTTTGGCAACGGCATCTAGCGTTAAATATTCACTACCTTGCTCATCTACAATTGCTGCAGCAGCTTGTAGTAATTGTATCCTCTTGGAAACTCTCGGCATTCATACACCTTCTTTCTCAAAATACGTTTCAAAATATGACTTAACCGTAGTTTTATATTCGAGCAAACTATATACGATATATGATAAAGTTGCAACTTCATTTTTGGATGCTAAACTAAAATGTGTGCTATTTTATCATAACTCAAGCGTTAACCTTCATAAGGCAATCCGCTTTGTATTTTTGCATACGTCGTTCACATGATAACTTCTTTTACTTATACAAATGCTTTCAAGTATTTAATCATTCATGCCTTTGCCATCCAATATATAATCAATATATTTTTCTACTCGATTTTCACGTGTTGCCGCTCTCTTTGCCTGACCAATATGATACATATATTGCCTTTGTCTACCAGGCGTTAAGTTATTGAATGCTTCTTTTAATTCTGGCATTGCATCTAATTTTGCTTGTAATTCTTCAGGCATATCATAGTCTTCAGTTTTTTCATAGGTACTTTCTTACCTGATTTTTCTATTCTAATCGCTTCTTCAACATACCATTTAATCTCGTCTCTACGTTGATTAACTTCATCTAAACTTTCGAAACGTAATTGTCTTGCTGCTTGTACATTTTTAGTTTGTTGTATAAGTGATTGATAAGGATCTTCCATAATAGCACCTTTTTCAAAAAGTAATGCGCAATAATGCTTAAAGTCTTGTATGATAACGACATTTTTATCATCTAACGTGTAGCAAGGATGCATCCATTTATAATCTTCAGTTAATTCCGTTTCATTTATAATTTCACGTAAAATTTTAAATTCCTCTTGCCATTGTTTCAATCTATCAATAAATGCATTTACTTTAATATTTTCTTTTTCATTAGTCATAAAAATTACACCTCTTAATAATTTTTTTATTAACTTTATTCTACTATGAAAACCTTTTATTTATCTATAATTAGCTTTTTCAAAAACTTAACTCTTGTTTTCCGATAAGTTTACTATGAATTAAGGGATAATTATGTTATAATTTTTTTATTATTTTTAAAAATACATATAATTTAGAGGTGATTGAATGCAACAAGCAACAAACTTAAAAAAAGTATTAGGCTTTACGGATGTAATGGGTATTGCTATAGGTCAAATTATCGGTGCTGGCGTCATGTCGCTAACAGGCATTGGCATACAAATGACCGGAAGTGGTATCACACCCGCATTTATCTTATCCGCAATCATTACATTACTAACGATGTTCCCAATTGCCATATTAGGATCCACATTACCTACGACTGGTGGTATGTATCAGTATACAAGTCGTTTATTGTCCCCTAAAATCGGGATATTTTGGTTATTATTATTCATCTTTTTACAGGTTACATTATCTTTATATGCTTTATCATTCGCACAATACTTAGAAGGACTCTTACCAGGTATTCCTGTTAGACTTGTTGCTTTTGCCTTACTTACCATTTTATTTATTGTTAATATCATTGGTATTAAGTCAGCATCTATCATTGGTAATTTAATGGTTGTCATTCTAATTATTGCTTTGTCTTGTTTTATCATTTTCGGTCTGCCACATGTGGATTTTGGTGTTTTTAATATGCATGCCATGCTTCCGGATGGATTCACAGGATTCTTTACTGCCGTTGGGCTTGTTTCGTTTGCAACTGGTGGCGCGCAAGTTGTTGCTGAACTAGGTGGAGAAATGAAAAATCCAAAAAGAGATATTCCAATAGTCATTATCATTGCAACTATATTTGTAGGTTTGTTATACGCTTTTATCGCTTCTATTGCTGTAGGGGTACTACCAATTCCAGAGGTTGCTGGCAGACCATTAACGAGTGTTGCGCAAGAAGTCTTGCCGACCCCAGTATTCATCTTCTTCATGGTTGGGGGCGCAATGTTCGCATTAGCGACTACACTCAATTCAACGTTTACTTGGGTAACTAAAAGTTTATTAGTTGCAATACACGATGGTTATTTACCTAAACGTTTAGGTAGTGTGAACAAACGATTTGGTACACCTCATTGGCTTTTATTACTTTTCTACATTATTGGTGCATTACCTATTATTACAGGTATGTCACTAAATGTTGTAGCACAGTTAGGTACTGGGATTTCATTAATTGTTTTTGCTTTTCCAGCTTTAGCTTCTACGCAACTACCCAAAAAATATCCAGATGCTTATAAGCAATCGCCATTTAAAGTACCCTATCCAATACTTGTAACGATGGCAATCATTGCTATTATTGTGCTATTGTATCAATCTTATTTATTAATTTCTGATTTAAAAATAGGTTATATTATTGGTACATTAATTTATATTTTACTTTCCGCTATTATTGCGCAAGTTTCTAATAAGAAAAATAAAATTGCACTTAGCGATATTCATTTTAATACAGCCCAATCAATAGAAAAATCAACTTTATAAATTAAAAAAAGGACTTACATCCTCTCTTCTACATTGAGAATGTAAGTCCACTTTTATATACAAAGCACTGTTCATTTTATAAGTGTAATTGATTTACCTTAGGCTCTATTAAATTTAGTCATTTGCTTTAGACTAATGATTAAAATAAAAGCTACGAATGCGATGGCTGCAGTGAAGTACGTAGTTGCTAAAACATCTATTTTAGAAACAACTAGACCACCGACAATACCACCAATGCCGATACCCGCATTTAAACTAGACATATTCCAACTCATCACTTGGCTTGTATCACCTTCAACATGTTCTATAATACCACTTTGAACAGCTGGATTTGTACTCCATTGCATGATATTCCATATGAAGATAATCATTAATAATACGCCTGTCACTGATAAGAATAAATTCAACAGTAACATCATCGTGATAAATATAATAGTGGCAATCGTTAGCCAACGTTTACTCGTCAATTTATCTGAAAGGAACCCACCCATCGATGTTCCAATAACACCTGCAACACCATTGATTAATAATACAATCGATACGAAGGATAAGTCATGACCACTTGATAACATAAGTGGATTAATATAAATAAATGTCACAGAATTTGCAACTAGCAATAAGAATGTGATAGCTAAAAACTTAGCGACTTCTCCTGGTCTAAGTATTTTAGAATAATTACTTTCACGCTGCTTAGTACTAGACTCTGTATTTACCGTTTGATATTGAGGTTGTGGTACATAGAAATACATCAATATACCTACTAACACACTTACAAAGACAATAAATAAGAATGTATATCTCCATCCAACTAAGTCACCGATAATTGTCCCAATTGGTACACCAAGTACATTTGCGCCACTAAAGCCTGAATAAACAATACCTATCATTTTCCCTCGATGTTGTGGCGCAGTTAATAAAGCTGTTAGCGCTAATATTTTAACCACGATAAGTGCTGCTGCTGCAGATGATATGATGCGTCCAAATACTAAAATAGAAAAATTAGGTGCAAAAGCAATGATCATATTTCCGACAATAAAAACAAGCAATGCATATAATAATACAGGTCTTGGAGAAAACCGATTCGTTATTTTCACTAATATAGGTCCTGCAATGGCAAATGTGATGGCATAAAGCGTCACTAACTGTCCAATAATCGCTTCCGAAACATGCAAGTCAATGCTCATCAAATTCATAATCCCTGCAACCATCATTTCAACCATACCTACGATAAAGATACTCAAAATAAAGGTGGCAATTCTCATAATCGACATCTTTTCACTCCTCCCTTAAATTAAGATGTAAATTTTTACATAACTATTACATTATAAACCATACGTCAACACATTTGAACACTTCTGAATTTGCTCTCACAGCAAATATCCAACCATACAAAAAAAGAACCTGAGACATCAATAGATATCTCAGATTCGTGTTTATATTGAAACATAACAATAAAGCTCTGCTCAATTCTTTTTAAAATTTTTATTAAAATGCTGAACAGTGCTTTTTATACTCGCCGTCTATCCAATATTTATGCGTCTTCTTGGTTTAAATGTCTACTTATCAGTTGATCGCGGTGATTAAAGAATTGTTTATAACTTAAATAAGTCGCAATAAGCGCAGACATAATCGTCGCAGTTGTGTGAATAAAGACAACCATTAATTGAAATTTAACAGCTTGTAACGGCTCTACGCCTCCAATAATTAAGCCGGTCATCATACCTGGTATCGAAACAATACCATACGTTTTAACGGAATCAATTGTTGGTACAATCGCCGTTTTCACACTATTACGTATCGTTTCTTTAGAAGATAATTTGGGATTCGCACCAAGTGCTAACTTAGATTCAATTTGGCTCATTTCTTTCACAAATTCTCTATCTAAATTTTGATAGGCTAAATTTATAGCAATTAAACCATTACTACCTAGCATACCTGCAATCGGTATCACTTCATTAGGCTTAAACTCTATCGCCCCTGTTAAAACGACACCAACTAGAGGTAACGCTACACCAACAAAAATGGCAACAAACGAAATCCAAAATACATGATGCATTACTGGAGATGCTCTACTAATTGTATTCCACGAAGCATTAATAATAATGACTAGTACAAATACGATTAATAGCCATGTTTGATTCACACCAAATATAAAATGCAATAGAAAGCCGAGAATAATTAATTGAATAATTGCTCTAACCGTCGCAATTAATAAATCTTTAATAATATGTAATTTTTCTTTGTAAGAAACAATAATCGGAAAAAGTAAGAGGAGACCCGTTAATGCTAGTGCAGTTGTACTCATGATAAACGCTCCTCCTTATCGATTTTGCCATCCACAATTCTAATTTTCTTTTTAAAATGTCTATTACTTTGATCATTACTATGTGTAATCCATAAAATAGCAACGCCTTCATCAGCCAATTTAAAGATTAAGGATTCTATTTTTTCACTATTATGCACATCCAAAGCACTTGTCGCTTCATCTAGAAGCAATACCTTTGGTGTGTACATGAGTTGTCTCGCTATCGTAATACGTTGTCTTTCACCACCGGATAAATGTTCAACACGTGTATTAAAATTATAATGACCTAAACCTACTGTTTTCAATAAACGTTTAGCTTGTTTACGATCGAATTTATCTTGTCTAACTTCTGCTGGAAAAGCTAGATTTTCTCCGATAGTTCTATCAAATAAATCACTTTCTTGTAATAGATAACTTACATTCATACGTAGTTGTTCTGGGTTTATTTGTTCGTAAGGCTTATCATTTAAATATAGTTCTCCTTTTGTTGGGCTAATCAAATTACTAATCAAACGCAACAATGTACTTTTACCACTTCCGGAAGGCCCTACAATTGCTATCGTATCGCCTGCCTCAATTTTTAAATTTATATCATTGATAATATCCCGGTTATCTATCTTATATGTTATGTTTTTTAGTTCTAACATAGAAGCCCACCTTTTTTAATTTCTCGCATTACTATTCCCTAACTTTTCAATTTTAATAGCTTGTTTCATCAATAAGCTCAAAAATCATTTATTTTAAAATAACGATAGCTATAAATGATATGAGATTATTTAATGCATGTAATGTTATTGAAACAGCCAAATTCATTCCGCTCTTCACATATACAAAGGCTAAACCAGCCCCAATGATGAGATAACTACCGATTTCAAATGGTGATGTGGCACCTAACACATGCACATTTGCAAATAATATCGTTGAGAGTATCGAGGCAACAGTATATGTTATCTTTTTGCCTAACTCATGAATAATTAAATGTCTAAATAATAGTTCTTCGATGATTGGTGTGAGTATGACAATATCTATAAATAGAAATGGTAACATCCAATTATTTTCAAACATTTTTTCTAAAAGCATTTGATTTTGAGTTTCTGTATATTGCAATCCTTTAGGTAAAAATTCCATCATCCAATCATATAAACTATTTAATCCAAGTGTGACAATATAAGTCGCCACGATGATAAACAGATATTTAGGGATTGCATGAATGCGTTGGTTGGAAATCGGTATTAAACGATCTTTTAAATGCATTGCATAAAAACTAACTAATATAACGATTTCGGCAAGCAAGCCACCCATAATTAGTATGTTTTCATCAGTTACAAAAGCTTCATTTTTAAAATTAAATACTGAATAGACAATATATATAGCAGCAAATAACAAGAGTGGCATGATGTTATTCGCTAATAAATAAATTGGAATAAGCCAAAAATCTCTTTTTACAATTTTTTTGTTATCCCAAACACTTTTATCTTGCTGATTATTATTTTTTAATTCGGTTGATTTCTCAGTCATATGACACCTTCCTAATTCGTACATATACTAAATATATCATGTCTACTTATAGTGTATATACAAATTATTAAATTTTTTATCAACTTCCTTTCTAAAATATTATAATCTCAAATAACTTACTTATTCAACTCACTATATTATTGTAATATGTTCATTTTGTTGTACTATATAATTAACATAGGGGGGCTGATTTTTATGACTATATTAACTACCTTGCAATTTATCGTTAATATTATAATTGTATTCTTTTTATTTAGTGTTCTGGTAATGGGGGCAGTGTTACTTTTTAAAGATAAACGACAAAAGCAACATAGTGTGCTACGCAATTATCCACTACTTGCACGCATACGTTATTTTGGAGAAAAAATTGGGCCTGAATTACGTCAGTATTTATTTTTGGCTGATACCAAAGGTAAACCATTTTCAAGAAATGATTTTACAAATATTGTCGTTGCGGGTAAATATAATTCTAGAATGACAAGTTTTGGAACACAACACGATTATGAAGATGGTTTTTATATACAAAACACGATGTTTCCTTTACAAACAGCTGAGTTACATATCGACCAATCACCTATGATTTCTTCTTTTATTTATAAAATTGATAACGAACGCTTGTTTAACCGTGATGAACATAGAACAAAAGTTGAAATAGATCCTTACTATTTATCAGATGAAGACCAAATTATATTAGGTGCTCAACTTGAGCATCCATTTAAAATAAAACGTTTAGTAGGTCAATCGGGTATGAGTTATGGCGCTTTAGGTAGCCGTGCTATCACTGCCCTTTCAAAAGGGCTGGGTCAAGCTGGTACATGGATGAACACGGGCGAAGGTGGTTTATCGGAACATCATCTATCTGGAAACGTTGATATTATATTTCAAATTGGACCAGGCTTATTTGGTGTTCGTGATAAAGCAGGAAAGTTTGACCAACAAGCTTTTATCGATTTATCCCATAATCAACATATTAAAGCATTTGAAATCAAATTAGCACAAGGCGCCAAAACACGTGGTGGCCACATGCAAGGCAACAAAGTCACAGAAGAAATCGCTTCTATAAGAAAAGTAGAACCTTGGGTGACAATAAACTCACCTAACCGTTTTGAGCATATCGACAGTCTAGATGCCTTATTGAATTGGGTCCATGAATTACAACAAACCGGACAAAAACCTGTTGGCTTTAAAATGGTCATTAGCAAAGTATCTGAAGTAGAAAACCTTGTTCGTACAATGGTTGAAAATCAGCAATATCCTAATTTCATTACCATCGACGGAGGAGAAGGCGGTACTGGTGCAACATTCCAAGAATTAGAAGATGGTGTCGGCTTACCTCTATTTACAGCGCTTCCTATTTTAACAGCATTATTGGAAAAATATGGTATTAGAGATCAAATTAAAGTTTTTGCATCAGGCAAATTGATAACGCCAGATAAGATAGCTATCGCATTAGGACTTGGCGCAGACTTGGTAAACATCGCCCGTGGCATGATGATTAGTGTTGGGTGTATTATGAGCCAACAATGTCATATGAATACTTGTCCAGTAGGTGTGGCAACGACTGATCCTAAACGTGAAAAAGGATTAATCATCGATGAGAAAAAATATCGTGTCACTAATTTTATTACAAGTTTACATGAAGGCTTATTTAATATTTCTGCAGCTGTAGGCGTAGATTCCCCTACAAAAATTACAAAAGAACATATTATCATTAAAAATAAAGATGGTGGTATCCAATCTATACAAGACTATAAATTAAAATTGATTGAACACGCTTAACTGATTAAGTTCGCTAAAGTTAAAATAAATAATAAGCATTGAACTACTCAATACTTTTGCAATTCACATTATTTAATCCAAGCTAAGCCAAAAAAAATCTCAAACGTTAAAGTAATCACTTTAACGCTTGAGACTTTTTTATTTTATAGATTACTTTAATTTAGAAATAGCTTCATTTAACAATGACTCAATTTTATCTTGTTCATCTTTTAAGGGGTTAAATTCAAATTTTTCGTTATTAATAAATACAGTGGGTATCCCTTTAATACCGCGTTCAAATGTTTCTTCATTGATTGCTAAAGAGCGTTCATCTGCATCTTTTTGAGGTGTTAAATTAAATTCATTTGCCATTTTATCTTCAACTGTGGCAAAACTTACTTTCCATTGATCTTGTGTATCGTATAATTGGCGAATAATTGCTAATGTTTCTTCAGGCTTGTCATAATTTAAATGAATGTTTGCAACTGTTCCTTTTAATAATGCTTGTTTTGTTTTATCAAAATGTTTAACGACATGTTGCACTTCACCTGACTCAATATGAGGTGTGAGTGCATGATCTGCTGCTTTAAAATAGTTCTTGCAGAACGGACATGCAAAATTGATAAACGACTCAATTGTTATTGGCGCATTTTTCGAACCAAATGTTAGATGTTTAACTTCTGTCATAATTAATCCCTCCACTTTATCTATAATACTATTGAAACATGACACATTACATATTGCACTCATTTAGTCTTAGTATTTCAGTAAGGATTAACAATCATTATTGTTTCTTATGATTTGAATTTGTATTCAATCAAAAAACTATATTATTAAATTCTAAATGGTAAAATATAGATACACATTAATTTTTAAGGGGGAATTCTTATGAATGATTCAGTAAAATTACTAAAATCACTAACGGATGTCGATGGCATTGCTGGACACGAAATGGCAGTCAAAGCATTAATGAACGATTATTTAATACCCGTAAGCGATGAAATTATCGAAGACAATCTTGGTGGTATTTTTGGTAAAAAATCAGCTACTAATGGAGATAAAACATTAATGGTTGCAGGTCATCTAGACGAAGTTGGTTTTATCGTTACTAAAATTGATAACAATGGTTTCTTAAAATTCACACCCATTGGCGGTTGGTGGAACCAGGTCATGCTTTCGCAAAAGGTAACGATTACAACAGATGAAGGTAAAAAAATCAGAGGTATCATCGGTTCAAAACCCCCTCACGTATTATCACCAGAGGAACGTAAAAAAACAATTGATATGAAAGAAATGTTTATTGATATTGGTGTTAAGAGTAAAAAAGAGGCAGAACAATTTGGCATCGAAATCGGTAATATGGTGACGCCATACAGTGAATTCGAAACATTGGCTAATCAAAAATACTTAACTGCTAAAGCATTTGATAACCGCTATGGCTGTGCACTTGCCATAGATGTATTACAAAATTTAAAGAATGAAGCGATAGATATCAACTTGGTGGCTGGCGCAAATGTACAAGAAGAAGTCGGTCTGCGTGGCGCCAAAGTTGCTGCCAATAAAATCAAACCTGATTTGGCAATTGCCGTTGATGTTGCCATTGCTTATGATACGCCAGGTATGTCAGGCCAAGTCAGTGATACGGCTATTGGTAATGGGCCGGTTGTGATTATTATGGACGCATCCAACATTGGTCATGTTGGTTTCACAAAACATATTAAAGACGTGGCTAAAAAACATAATATTACTGTTCAATTAGATACCACTGCTGGTGGCGGTACTGATGCCGGCAGCATTCATGTCGCTAATGAAGGCACACCAACCGTCTCTATCGGGGTTGCATTGCGTTACATGCATTCTAATGTGTCCGTTTTACACACAGATGATTATAAAAATTCGGTAGCGCTTGTAACTGAGATTGTAAAATCATTAAATAATGATGTTGTCGATCAAATTATCTGGTAATATTCGCTAACCTAATTATAAATTAAAATCCACACAGAGACTGAGTTTAATCAGTTACTGTGTGGATTTTATTACATTTCACATTCGTTCATAAAAACAGCTACCAAATTATTTCGTTGTATTTTTCCAACTATCATCACTTAACATTTCTCCTGGCCATGTATACGCCATAACACCACCATCTATTGTGATAGACTCACCCGTTATAAATGAACTGTCATCAGACGCAAGGAAAGCTACAAGTTTGCCAACTTCTTCAGGTGTTCCTAATCTACCTAATGGTGTAACCCATTTTTGATTATCTCTAAATGCTTTACCCGCTTCATCTTCAGCCGTACCTGTTAATTTATCTACAAGTGGTGTTTCAATCGTACCTGGTGAAATAGCATTTGCTCTAATATTTTCACGACCATATTCAATCGCAGTCGAACGCGTGAAATTAATGACCCCACCTTTGGCTGCATTATAACCTGAACGATTTAAATCTGCAGCTAACCCAGAAAATGATGCCGTATTGATAATCGAACCGCCCTCATCCATCATAAGCGGTAGTAAAAACTTAGTCATTAAAAATGTACCTCTTAAATCAACACCTAATATCTTATCGAATACTTCAACTGGATATTCATGAATACGCCCCGCCGCATTATCAACACCAGCGTTATTAAAGAGCACATCTATTTTTTCATGCTTTTCTTTAATTGCTTGAGCAAAGCGTTCAACTGCGTGCGCATCGGACACATCTACGATATAACCTGAAGCTGTATTGCCTGCATTATTGATTTCTTTGACAGTGTCATGCACTTTTTCTGAAATATCCACTGCCAATACATGCGCACCTTCATTCGCTAATACTTTTGCTGAGGCAGCACCAATACCTGTACTTGCACCTGTCAAAATAGCGATTTTGTTATTTAATCTTCCCATCATTCATCACTTCTCCTATCTAAAAAATGTATTTCCAGTTCTGTAAAAAACGTTTCTTTATATAATTTCCTTTTTCTAGAAAATTGAAACTTGATTACGCTTTTTGATACTTTTTTACATGCATATGTGTAAATTTTTTCTTAAGCACATATTTATTTTCAGAATATTTGTTCAATTAAAAAGATTATTCTGATATACTTTCGATAACTTAATTAGGAGGTAGTACATATGACTTCAAATACAAAGCATAAACCGACACTCGTAGATAGATTTTTAAATATTGTAGAAAAAGTTGGTAATAAACTACCTGATCCTAGTATTTTATTTTTCTTGATGTGCTTAGGACTTGCTATTATCACATGGATTGTTTCACTATTTCACATCACCGTAAAACACCCTGGTACTGGAGATACAATTGCTATTAAGAGTATTTTAAGTAAAGACGGTCTAATGATGATATTAAATGATGCTGTGAAGAATTTTTCTGAATTCCCAGCTCTAGGTCTCGTATTAGCTGTTATGCTTGGTGTAGGTGTCGCTGAAAAAACAGGTTATTTTGACAAATTAATGGTTCAAGTTGTACATAAAGCACCTAAAAAATTTATCGTTCCAGTCATCATACTTATTGGAATCTTAGGTAATGCAGCTGGTGATGCTGCACCTATCGTTTTACCCCCGTTAACTGCCATGGTATTTATTAAATTGGGATATCACCCTATTGCAGGATTAGCGATGGCATACGCATCAGCCATTGGTGGGTTTTCAGCAAATATCATGATCGGTATGTCAGATGCCTTATTATATGCATTTACTGAACCTGCGACTAAAATTGTTTCTGACAATGTTCATGTCAATGTGGCCATGAATTGGTATTTTATTGCTGCAAGTGTACTTGTTTTACTCCCCGCCGTTTATTGGGTAACTATGCGCTTTGTTATTCCAAGATTAGGTTCATACGACGACTCAAATTCTGATATTCAAGTTGATGATGAAAATACTGGACTGACAACAGAAGAAAATCGCGCTGTATTTTGGGCAAATATAAGTTTTTTCATCATGGTTGCGTTACTTATTATTTTAGCTATACCTCAAGGCAGTTTTTTAAGAAATGCTAAAACAGGTAGCTTACTTAACGATGCCCCTATTATTAATGGCGTTGGGCTAATTATCCTTGTTTTATTCTTAGTACCTGGTTTAGTTTATGGTTTAATGATGAAGGAATTTAAAAACTCTAAAGATTTAGGTAAAATGTTAGCTGATTCTATGTCGTCGATGGGTTCATTTATCGTCATCGTATTTTTTGCAGCACAACTACTAGCATTTTTAGAATGGAGTAATTTAGGCGTTATCGTTGCTGTTAAGGGAGCCGCCTTATTACAAGGTCAAAATGGCATCATACTTATCTTAGGCATTATTTTGTTAAGCGTAATCATCAATTTATTGATTGGTAGCGCTTCTGCCAAATGGGGCATTTTAGCATCTATTTTTATACCTATGCTCATGCTTGTAGGTTTCCATCCTGCTTTCACACAAATGCTTTATCGCATCGGAGATTCAATAAGTAATCCGATTACACCGATGATGCCCTACCTACCACTGTTATTATCATATGCACAAAAATATGATAATAACATGAAGTTAGGCTCATTATTATCGAGTCTAATGCCTTATACAATTGTGTTAAGTATCGTATGGCCTTTATTTATGATTATCTGGTATTTATTAGGTTGGCCATTAGGTCCAGGCGGTCCTTTACAGGTTAAATAAACGATTATAACCAAGCATACAAGTAGCGATGTTACTGTATGCTTGGTTTTTTTCATCATTATCATTCAAACAATTGACTTATTTGTATTTACATTGGACAATATGAAAATTTTTAATCACAAATTTTATTTTTTAATGTAATATATAGGAAAGAACAGGGTAAACAAAATAGAGCATATGATAGAACCTCATTTTTTACATAGGAGGCAAACATGGAACGTATAGGATTAATTGATATCGGTTCAAATACAATCAGGTTAGTTATTTTCGAATTTGATAAAAAAACAGGTCTAAACGAATTATTGAACATTAAAACACCAGCAAGGCTAAGCCAATATTTAACAAAAGATTTGGCGATGAACAACGAAGGTATTGAAGTATTAACTAAGACATTAAGCAGTTTTAAAACTGTAGCAGATAAGTTTGAAGTAACTGAATTACATCCCATTGCTACAGCGGCAATTAGACAATCAACAAACAGAGACAAAATTATTGAAAACATCAAAAAAGAACTGAATATAAAAATCAAGTTAATACCTGAAGAAGAAGAAGCATTTTATGGTTTTTATGCCATTACTCATACCACAGACATCCAAGATGGTGTTTCTGTCGACATCGGTGGCGGTTCTACAGAAGTTACACTTTTTAAAGACAAAAAGTTAATAGAAGCACACAGTTTTCCATTTGGTGTCGTCACTTTACAGCGTAAATTCTTTGACGGTAAAGATCATAATGATAAATCTTCAATCAAAGATATGGAGAAATTTTTATCTAAACAATTTGATCAACTCACTTGGTTAAAAGACCAAGAAGTCGCTTTAGTTGGGATAGGCGGTTCAGCTCGTAATGTTGCACGCATCCATCAATCTGAACATTCATACCCTATTGGCGGTGTCCATAATTATACAATGACGGACGATAATATCGATGAGGTATATTCTATACTTAAAAAAAGTTCTCGTGATGAATTGAAAGACATCGATGGTTTAAGTAGAGATCGTGTAGATATTATACTGCCTGCTGTCTCCGTCTTTAAAGTACTGTTTAATAAAATAGAAGCTTCGCAGTTTACATTTTCTCGTAAAGGTTTACGCGAAGGCTATGCCATGAATATTATTAGTGAGCGTTATCCAACAGAATTTAAAAAAGAAAACATTAGAAAAGATGCCCTTTTCCACTTAGCTAATGAATATGGCATAGAGGAATCGAGCGCAAATCAACGTGTTAAATTGGCACAGTCTTTATTAAAACAACTTATCAATTTAGATAAAATTGAGGTATCAGATGACGAAAAAACATTATTTGCCGAGGGTGCTTACCTGTATTACTTAGGTAGATTTATTGATTCAGATTCTAGTTCACCGCACACATATTATATTATTGCTAACTCTATGATTGATGGTTTCAAACATGAGGACCGCGTTAAATTAGCATTGCTTGCAAGTTTTAAAAATAAATCACTGTTAAAATTCTTTAGTCATGAGACGGAATGGCTACGTGGTAAAGAATTGGATAATGTTCAATCACTTGGTGGCATTATAAAATTTGTTAATGCGCTCAACATCTCTCATACAAGTGCTGTTGAGTCGATAGATTTAAAAGAAAAAGATGGCGAGTATACATTATACGTTTACTATAATGGTGCACCAATTGCTGAAGAATATCAGTCACTTCGTCAAAAAAAACATATTGAGAAAATTTTAAAAGAAAACCTTTCTATTATCTTTACAAAATCTTAAAATTCATATGATACGGTATACGTAGCAAAATATGTATTTTAGACTACAACGAGGTGTATAAAGCGTTATGCATAGAAATTTGGGAGATAAAGACTTAAATTTACCGCAATATTATAATAATAGAGAGCTTAGTTGGTTAGATTTTAACTACCGTGTATTACAAGAAGCACAAGATAAGAACAACCCACTATTAGAACAACTTAACTTTATCTCTATATTTAGTTCGAATTTAGATGAATTCTTTATGGTTCGCGTAGCGGGCTTACAAGATCAAGTCAAAATGGGATACGATAAACCTGAAAACAAAGCACAATTAACACCTAAGCAACAACTCGTTCAAATTAAGCTAAAGAACAAGGAAATTGTTGATTTACAATACAAGCGTTATAACGAATTAATTGATGACTTAAAACAATATCAAGTAGAAATCATAAAACCAGAACAACTACCTGACGATTTATTGCCTCAACTTGAATCAGAATTTAAGTATGGCATCTTGCCAACACTAACGCCCTTAGGGATTGATGCTTATCATCCTTTCCCTAAATTAAATAATAAAAGCTTGAATATTTTTGTAGATATCGATACAGAAGATGATATTAATTCTGCTATCGTTCAAATACCTTCACTTATTTCTCGATTTTATTCATTTAACAAAGGTGATAAACAATATATCATTTTGATTGAAGATATTATCACCTACTTCATTAACGACTTATTTTCAGGATATACGGTCTTGAACACATTTACGTTTAGAATCACACGTAATGCTGACTTAACTATTCATGAAGATGGCGCAGAAGATTTATTAATAGAAATTGAGCGCTTCTTAAAAGAGCGTAAACGTGGTACTGCTGTACGTTTAGAAGTAGATGGCCGACAAGCGACACATGAGGATATTGTGTGGATTATCAACCAACTAGATGTGCACGATAATGACGTCTATTTTGTAGATGGGCCTCTCGATTTAACCATGTTGACTGATTTAGTTGACCACCTATCCAATAAGCTGAAATATTTGAAATATAATAAATATGTCCCACAAATACCTCAATCTCTAGGAAATCACAATATTTTTGATTTATCTTTAAAAAGAGATATCTTCTTCCACCACCCATATGAATCATTTGAACCTATTGTTGATTTTATACGGGAAGCAGCTGAAGATCCAAATACTATTGCAATAAAACAAACACTCTATCGTGTAAGTAAGGATTCTCCTATTATTAATAGTTTGAAAAATGCAGCTGAAAATGGCAAACAAGTCACTGTGCTTGTCGAATTAAAAGCACGTTTTGATGAGGAAAACAACGTACATTGGGCAAGAATGTTGGAAGAAGCAGGTTGTCATGTTATTTATGGTATGACACATTTGAAAACACATAGTAAAATTGCACTCGTTGTTAAGCGAATGAATAATAAATTAACTTCATTCATTCATTTAGGTACTGGTAACTATAATGATAAAACAGCGAATATTTATACCGATATGGGACTGATTACAACGAATGCTGAAATTGCTGAAGATGCGATTAATTTCTTCAATTATTTAAGTGGCTATTCAGTAAAACCTGAATATAACAAATTGATTGTCGCACCTTTCGATATTCGTGATGTCTTTTTAGCTAGAATAGATAACGAAATCAAATCACATCGTGAAAATGGTAACGGTAAGATTATCATGAAAATGAACTCATTAACGGATAAAGATATCATTCTTAAATTGTTTGAAGCATCCTGTGCAGGAGTAAAAGTTCAATTGATCATTCGTGGTATTTGTTGTCTCAAGCCAGGTGTTCCAGGAATCAGTGAAAACATTGAAGTCGTAAGTATCGTTGGTAGATTCCTAGAACATTCACGCATCTATCATTTCCATAATAATGGCGACGACATCATATATCTTTCTTCCGCCGATGCAATGACTAGAAATATGATTAAACGTGTAGAAATTTTATTCCCAGTTGAAGATAAAAATATTGCGAAACGTTTATTAGATTATATGAACTTACAACTCTCAGATAACCAAAAAGGACGTTACCAAGATGAATTAGGTCAATATCATTATATTGAAAATAATTTATCACCTTTAAATTCTCAAGCATTTCTAATGAAAGAAGCTATGGATTATGGCCAACAATTAAAAGAGGATAATACACGCCCACAAGTTATGTCTGTTAACGAGCGTAAAGGCTGGTTTACTAAAATACGTAAGCAATTCAGAAAGTAATTTGTTAGTAAGATAGCTTAGACAAAGCAGTCATTTTAACTAGTCCACAAAGAGTCAGGAACATTCAAAGTTGTTCCTGACTCTTTTTTGTTTATATTTCATCAATCATTTTTCTAACTTACAATTAAAATAAGCAATCATGCTAATTTGTAAAAATATTATCGTTCACTCTGTGTAAACCCATTTTTGAATCGAGTCAATGGTTCTAACTACAATAACCAATATCATCATATTATATCGGCGAATCAGGCGATTTCATCTATTTTTTGCTATAATTAATGTAGCGTGAAATTTATATTTCGTACTGTTATTAAAATGATACGGAGGTATTAATATGAACGATTTAGCAACACTTAAACAAGATTTCCCTCTCATAGATAGTATGCAAAATTATAAGCCTATTTTTTGGGAAAACCCAAATTTTCGTAAACCAGCGTCATTAACATTTACTTTAAAAGATATGGAAGATGCTGCGCAACGACTTGAACGATTTAGTAGTTACATAAGCACTGTATTCCCAGAAACTGAAAATAATCATGGCCTTATTGAATCACCTTTAAAACACATACCTTTTATGCAAAATACTTTGACAAACATAGAGTCCTTACCCATTGAAGGTAAGCTATGGCTAAAATGTGATAGTCACCTCGCTATATCTGGATCAATTAAGGCGCGCGGTGGTATCTATGAAGTACTTAAATTAGCTGAAACGATAGCGATGCAAGATGGCGATTTAAAAGAGACAGCTGATTATCGTGTACTGGCTGAGCAAAAATATCAAGATCTGTTTAGTAAATATAATGTTGCCGTTGGTTCAACCGGTAATTTAGGATTAAGTATCGGTATTATGAGTGCAAAACTGGGCTTTAAAGTGACGGTTCATATGTCTACAGATGCACGTCAGTGGAAGAAAGATCTTTTGAGGTCACGTGGTGTGGAAGTCATAGAACATCAGTCAGATTATCAGTACGCTGTAGCAGAAGGAAGAAAACATGCTGAAAACGATCCTACCTGTCATTTTGTGGATGACGAAGGTTCATCTGACTTGTTTTTAGGATATACAGTCGCTGCATTAAGATTAAAAGCACAATTAGCTGCTGAAAATATACAAATAGATGCTGAACACCCTCTATTTGTCTACATACCTTGTGGTGTCGGTGGTGGCCCAGGAGGAGTGACATTCGGTCTAAAACAAGTCTTTGGAGAACATGTTTATTGTATTTTTACTGAACCAACACATGCCCCTTGTATGCTATTAGGTATGATGACGCAATTACACGATAAAATTTCAGTTAAGGATATTGGCATTGATGGAAACACAGACGCGGATGGTTTAGCAGTTGCGCGTCCATCTCGCTTAGTCGGGCAAATTATGAATACGTTACTCTATGGTATACAGACCGTATCTGATAGCGAAATGTATCGTTATCTATATCTTTTAAGTGAAAAAGAAGATATCTTTATTGAGCCCTCTGCCGCGTCAGGGTTTGCTGGCATTAAATCAGCAATAACATTAGCCAAACAACAGGGTATCCAAATGAATCAAGCAAATCATATTGTATGGGCAACTGGTGGTAATATGGTGCCTAAAGAAGAAATGCTAAAATATGTTAATCATGGTAAATCTTGCTTATAGTATTAATCCCTTGCACTTTTTTAAATGCAAGGGCATTTTTATACCGCTTAACCAAAAACATTTTCAGAATATTTATTGAATTCTAAAAATAAATGTGTTAAAGTATTCTTTATCAATTTACTTTAGTTCGGTAGAGAAACAAAGTATATGCAAAGGATGGTTTTAATATGGATGCAGCAACAATCATTAATAACAAAGAAAAAGAACTTAACTTTTTAAAGCATTTTCAACAAGCTGACTTTAACTTAGTAGATTTTA
Organism: Staphylococcus saprophyticus subsp. saprophyticus ATCC 15305 = NCTC 7292; assembly: GCF_000010125.1. Lineage (NCBI taxonomy): Bacteria > Bacillati > Bacillota > Bacilli > Caryophanales > Staphylococcaceae > Staphylococcus > Staphylococcus saprophyticus. The sequence goes on along the minus strand of NC_007350.1, from coordinate 466,526 downwards.
GCTTTATTGAATCTCTAGCTTGGCAAACATTGAATAAAGATGATTTACAGCAAATGACTGAAAGAAGTTTCTGGCAACATGACCATCATATCTTTGCATTACGTAATGATTTCACCGACCAATTATTGCGTTATTACAGTAATTATCCTCCGCGTCATCAAAAAGTAGTTTATGCGGGACCGATTGTTCGTGATAACCATGTCTATACGCAATTGGGTATCGAACATTACAACCCTACCATAACGGATATGCAAGAAGATTTTATGACGTTTTATAAATATATACAACAATATCTTAATGACGATATCGATTTTGTCATTTTAGGACATTATCAACTTATCGATTTACTGTTAACTACTAAAGAACAAACAACAACGATTTTAAAATTAGTACAAGAGCGTAATATTTCAGAACTTTCATCCGAACTTGGCACTTCTCATCCGCTTGTTCAATTATTGACAACAAAAACAACGGATCAATTAGATTTACTTAGTCAACTCTTTCCTTACGATCATCGTACAATACAAGCTTTGCGCCGTTGGGAACAGTGGTTTAAGTCATTAAATGTAAAAGATATACATTTAGATATCACACCACAACCGCCTCGTTCATATTACAAAGGTGCATTTTTAAAATGTTATCTAAAAAATGATAAAAACCACCAACTTACTGGAGGTTTCTACAAAGGTGAATTAGATGGTTTTGGATTAGGTTTTATATTATAAATAAAAGGAGTTCTTATTATGCTTACAGTAGCTATAGCCAAAGGTCGATTATTAAAAAGCTTTATTACTTATTTAAAACAAGCTAATGAACAAGAACTAGTAGATGCATTAGAAAAACGAGAACGTCAATTATTAATTTCTGTAGGATCTATTCAAATCGTATTAGTTAAAGGTAGCGATGTCCCTATTTATGTAGAACAAGGTGTAGCTGATGTCGGGATTGTTGGTAGTGATATTTTAGAAGAAGGAAATTATACAATTAATAATTTGGTAGATTTACCATTTGGAGATTGTCATTTTGCTTTAGCTGCTAAACCAGAAACTTCTTCTTTCAATAAAATTGCTACGTCGTATGTAAAAACTGCACGTGCCTACTTCGAAGCACAAGGTATAGATGTAGAATTGGTAAAACTATCAGGTTCTATTGAATTAGCTTGTCTCGTAGAAATGGTGGATGGAATAGTAGATATTGTGCAGACTGGTACAACACTAAAATCAAATGGCTTAGTTGAAAAAGATACGATTAAACCCATTAACGCGAAACTTATCACAAATAAGCAATCCTATTTTAAAAAATCATCTGAAATTGATGCTTTTTTATCAACACTGGAGGTGTCACTCATTGATCATAGATAAAACGCTATTTTTGAAAAAGTATTTAAACCAATCTTCCTTAAATGAAGACCTATACCCCATCGTAAAGGATATTTGCGAAAACGTCAGACTTCACGGAGATGATGCCCTCAGAAATTATAATCAACAGTTTGATCAGGTAGAGACTTGCAATTTAGAAGTCGCTTACCAAACTTTAGAAAATGCCTATAATCGCCTAGACAGTGATTTACGTGAGGCCTTACAACAAAGTCACGCGCGTATTCAATCTTACCAAGAATCCATTAAATGGACTAAGCAACAAGGCACATCAGATTGTTATGAATTGTACCATCCTTTAGAACGCGTTGGCGTATATGTACCAGGTGGTAAAGCCAGTTACCCATCAACCGTCTTAATGACAGTAACACTGGCAAAGGTAGCTGGTGTAAAAAATATATCTGTAGTCACGCCCCCACAACTAAATGGTATACCAGATATCGTATTAGCCGCCTGTTATATCGCAGGTGTCGATAACGTTTATCAAGTTGGAGGTGCTCAAAGTATTGCTGCCCTAGCTTACGGTACAGAAACATTGCCAAAAGTTGATAAAATTGTAGGACCTGGTAACCAATTTGTTGCCTATGCTAAGAAATACCTCTTTGGTCAAGTAGGAATTGATCAAATCGCGGGCCCTAGTGAAATTGCATTAATTATTGATGACTCTGCTGATTTAGACGCCATCGCATATGATGTATTTGCACAAGCAGAGCACGATGAACTTGCAAGAACTTTTGTCATTAGTGAAGATGAAGCATTATTAAAACAACTTGAACAAAAAATACAGCACATACTTCCTCAAATTGAACGTCAATCAATCGTTCAAGCAAGTTTAAATGATAACCATTTTTTGATACATGTGAATAACTTTAGCGAAGCGTGTGATTTAATGAATCAAATTGCACCCGAACATGCTTCAATACAAACAGTTTCGCCACATGATTATCTAAATCATGTCCGTTACGTCGGCGCACTATTCTTAGGTTATTATTCACCCGAAGTTATTGGTGACTATGTCGCTGGCCCAAGTCACGTACTGCCAACCAATCAAACAGCTCGATTTACCAATGGTCTATCTGTTAATGATTTTTTAACACGTCATTCAGTGATAGATTTATCAAAAGATACATTCGATACCGTAGAACTGACTGCGCGTAAATTAGCCCATGTTGAACAATTATATAATCACGAACAATCCATAGAAATTAGAACATCAAAGGAGTTTAACGATGATAAGAATTAACAAAAATGAAAGCCCACTTCGCCCTTTAACAGAAGCACAACTCACATCGATTATACATCATGCTTCATTTAACTTTTATCCAGATGAAGAATATGAACGATTTAAGGCAGGTTATGCGCGTTATTATAATCTATCACCAGACCAAATTATTGCAGGTAATGGTTCTGATGAATTAATTCAAAAATTAATGCTTATCATGCCAGAAGGTCCAGCATTAGCACTTAATCCAGATTTCTTTATGTACCAAGCCTATGCCGACCAAGTTCATCGACCAATAGCGTTTGTAAATGCAGATAACGACTTAACATTTAATCTAGAAAATATATTAAGTCGCATTGAAGCAGTGCAACCCGCATTCTTTATTATGAGTAATCCACACAATCCATCTGGCAAGCAGTATAATCTAACATTTTTAACTGCAATTGCAGATAAAATGAAAAATATTGGTGGTTATTTTGTTATTGATGAAGCTTATTTAGATTTTGGGGATGCCTACACGCTTGAATTGCAACCACATGTTCTTCAAATGCGTACCCTTTCAAAGGCATTTGGTATTGCCGGTTTACGTTTAGGCGTGTTAATTGGAACACCTGAGACGATTCAACTTATACAAAGTATTGAACATCCTTATCCATTAAACACACTCACTTTACACATTGCACTTTTCATGTTTGAACATATTGATAAGACACGCACATTCATTGAACATCAGCGTGCATTAGCTGTTAGATTAAGACAAATGTTCCAAGATAATGTTAGCGATATAATGAAAGTCTTCCCTTCATCAACTAACTTTGTCTTAACAAAAGGATCCGCAGCGCAAAGTCTTGGCCTTTATATTGAAGATCATGGCTTCTTACCTAGACGTTATGACGAACCAAACATGAACGATTATGTAAGATATTCCATCGCCACAGACGACCAGTTAGACCAATTAGAACAGCTCATTAAATCATGGAGGTCACAATATGATATTTCAAAAGAAACGTAAGACTGCAGAAACAGAGTTATCAATCATTTTAGCCGATGACAAACGAACAAGTGAAATTAACACAGGGGTTGGTTTCCTAAATCATATGCTCACACTCTTTACGTTTCATAGTGGGCTGTCAATTATAATTGAAGCAAATGGAGATACCGAAGTAGATGATCATCACGTAACAGAAGATATTGGCATCGTACTAGGTCAGCTATTATTAGACATGATTCGAGAACGCAAATCTTTCCAAAGATATGGTGTGAGTTACATCCCTATGGATGAAACTTTATCTCGTGCTGTAGTTGATATTAGTGGACGCCCTTATTTATCGTTTAATGCCACTTTGAGTAAAGAAAAAGTAGGCACATTTGATAGCGAATTGGTTGAAGAGTTCTTCCGTGCTTTGATCATCAATGCACGTTTAACTACGCATATTGATCTACTTAGAGGCGGCAATACGCATCATGAAATTGAAGCCATATTTAAATCATTTGCCCGTGCATTAAAAATGGCACTTTCAGAAAATGATAATGATAACATCCCTTCATCTAAGGGTGTGATTGAGTGATTGCGATCATTGACTACGGATTAGGTAATGTAAAAAATGTTCAACGCGCAGTTCAGTATTTAGGATACGATGCGATATTGACCGATAAGTATAACGAAATTGCAAATGCTGATGTCGTCATCTTACCCGGTGTAGGTCACTTTAAAGATGCCATGCAAGCAATTAACGAGCGCGGTTTAGCAAATATAATCACATCCATTACGGATAAACCAGTGATTGGTATCTGTCTCGGTATGCAACTATTTTATCGTTGGAGTGCAGAGGGTGATGTCGAAGGGTTAAATATTTTCCCGGGAAATATAATTCCAATACAGTCCCCTTATCCTGTACCGCATTTAGGATGGAATAATCTAATAAGTAAACATCCTTTATTATTACATGATGTTTACTTTGTCCATGCGTATCAAGCTGAAATGTCACAACATGTGGTTGCTTACACAGAATACGGCACAAAAATCCCAGCAATTGTGCAATATCAAAATTATATCGGCATTCAATTCCATCCAGAAAAAAGTGGTGATGATGGATTAGCAATACTTAATCAAGCACTGAAAGGCGGATTTCAAGATGATCAAACTATGGCCAGCAATTGATTTAATCAATGCTACTAGCGTGCGACTTACTGAAGGTAAATACGATTCAGAAGTTAAAATGGCGCGTAGCGCAGAAGAAAGTGTACTTTTCTACAATCAGTATCAGTGTGTAGACCGAATTCATATCGTCGATTTAATTGGTGCAAAAAATCAAGTATCCATCGAGAGTGACTATATCAATCAATTACGCTCACTGACTGATAAACCTATGGAAGTTGGCGGTGGTATTAGAGATAGAAATACCATTGACACTTACTTTAATAATGGTATTGATTATTGTATCATCGGCACCAAAGGTATCGAAGATTTAGCGTGGTTATCGCACATGACACAAGCATTTCCAAATCGTTTATATCTATCCATTGACGCTTACCGTCGACAAGTCAAAATTAATGGCTGGGAAGAAGATGCTGGCCTCGATATCTTTGATTTATTACAACAAGTAGAATCTCTCCCACTCGGTGGTATCATTTACACAGATATTTCTAAAGATGGCAAACTCGAGGGCCCTAATTTCGAAATCACACAACAATTAGTTCAAGCAACTCAAAAACCAATTATTGCTTCTGGTGGTATTCGTCATCAACAAGATTTAGCCCAATTAGAATCCATTGGCGTTCATGCAGCCATTGTTGGCAAAGCTGCACACAACGCTACCTTCTGGGAGGGATTGTCATGATTAAAAAACGCATTATTCCATGCTTAGATGTCAAAGATGGTCGCGTCGTCAAAGGCATTCAATTTAAAGGCTTGCGTGATATTGGCAACCCTGTAGATTTTGCACTTTATTATAATGAACAAGGTGCTGATGAACTTGTTTTCTTAGACATTTCACGTACAGAAGCTGGACATGATCTTGTACTTGATGTTATTTCGGAAACAGCAGAAAAACTTTTCATTCCATTGACAGTTGGCGGTGGTATTTCAACCATTGACGATATCTCTCAATTGTTAAACCACGGTGCAGATAAAGTATCCTTAAATTCAAGTGCACTTAAAAATCCAAGTTTTATAAAAGAAGCCAGCGAAAAATTTGGACGACAATGTATATGTATCGCCATAGATAGCAATTACGATAGCGAACTAAATGATTATTTTTGTTACACACACGGTGGTAAACAGCGAACGGATAAACGCGTTTATGATTGGGTTCAAGAAGTTGAAGCCCTAGGCGCAGGTGAACTTCTCATTACAAGTATGACGCACGATGGTATGAAACAAGGTTTTGATGTCTCACACTTACATGAAATTGAAAAACTTGTGAATATTCCCGTTATCGCTTCTGGTGGTGGCGGAAATCCTGAACATTTCGTTGACTTGTTTAAAGAAACAAACGTTTCAGCGGGACTTGCGGCAAGCATATTACACGATAAAGAAACAACTGTGAATCAAATTAAATCATCAATGAAACGAGGAGGTATTCCAGTAAGATGACTACTCAAGAGCCTGATTTTGACAAAGGACTTATTCCTGTTGTATTACAAGATGTACGTAACAAGCAAGTACTTATGCTAGGATATATGAATGAAACTGCCTATCAAAAAACACTCACTGAGGGGATTGTTACATTTTACTCTCGCTCAAAAGAACGTTTATGGACTAAAGGTGAAACTTCAGGTCACACACAAATAGTGAAACATATCCATCTGGATTGTGATCAAGATACATTGCTTATTGAAGTACTTCCAAACGGACCAACCTGTCATACAGGTAGTCAAAGTTGTTTTAATACGTCCGTACCTTTTAATGTGCAACAACTTGAACAAACAGTTGCAGCAAGTGCGCAGGCAGATAAAAGTAATTCGTATACTCAATATTTATTAAAAGAAGGACTTGAAAAAATAACTAAAAAATTTGGTGAGGAAGCATTTGAGGTGGTGATTGGTGCAATGAAAGGCGACGTTGAAGAGGTGACGAATGAAACCGCCGATGTTATGTATCACCTTTTTGTATTATTACATGCTTTAAATATTAAATTTGAAGATGTTGAAAAAGTACTAGCAAAACGTCATCAAACAGCCAATAATTTTAAAGGCGAACGAAGTGATATTGATCACTGGTAAGCGTCAAAATAAACTAAGCACGTCATAGATATCAAATTATATAAATTCGATGACTATGACGTGCTTAGTTTTTACTTATGCTTTAAAAGTTCTTTTTTAAATAGTTCAGCTTGTTTCTCTACTGAAATTAAATCTGCATAAATTGCTTCATCCATAGAATAATAAATAACATTACCGTTTTGAACAGCTTTATTATTTTTCCAAGTATTTGATTTCACAAAATCATTATTCGGTTTCTTACCATCTTTAGTAGGAAGGAGTAAATAATCTCCCGAATACGTATTGAATTTCTCTTTTGGAACTTTCATAAACTTCTCTTTTGGCATTGCTTGCTTAGCTTCTGGGTCCTCTTTCAACTTAAACCCTTCATATATAGCTTCACTTCCGCGGCCGAATCTAGGGCCAAATTGATAAATATCTTTTGCTTGAATATCCATAATTGAAAAAGTATTATCTTTACCAATTGCTTTCTTAATTTCTTTACCATCTTTAGCTAGTTTTTCTGATAGTTTATCAGCTTGTTTTTTAGCTTTAGCTTCTTTGTTTACTAATTTCCCAATTTCAATATGTGTATCTTTATAGTCCATATCCTGTACTTTAATAGGTACTGTCAGTGCAATTTTAGCTAATTTTTTATTATTCTTGTTCTCTTTATATGTAATAATTAAATCTGGTTTTAATTTTGCCGCCGCTTCAACATTTTCAGGATCAATTTTTTTAACCTTACTCATATCTAAATATTTAGAATCTGGAAATACATTTGTGATAGCGACAGGTTTAACACCTAATTTTTTAAAGTTTCCATAATTAGCGGTTAACACAAGTACTCTTTTTGGATTTTTAGGTATTTTTACTTTACTACCATCATCTGTAGTATAAGTCTTTGTACCTTTGTCATCTTTTGACTCTGAATTTTTCGAACCATTACCGCAAGCTGCTAAAAACAATAACTAACATAACATCAAGCATAAAATTTTTTTCAAAACGATAACCTCTTCTCTTGTTTATTACTACCATTTTAATCGAAAACGATTATCAATTGCAATAGAATAAAATGAACTTTTAAAATAATTAGTTGCTTCTAATTTATAAAAAAATAATTTACCAAATACTTTTATAGTTATATTTTTGCTATTATATATTAAAGGAGTTGTTATTTATGTTCAATCAATTTTTAGGTATTGATCATGTTCAGTTAGCTGCACCACCTCACAATGAATCGTTAGCAAAGGCTTTTTATTCTGATAAATTAGGTTTTAAAGAAATAGCAAAACCCTCCAATCTCGCGAAAAATGGTGGCGTTTGGTTTCAAGTTGGTGACCAACAACTACATATTGGTGTTCAAGATGACTTTAAACCAGCAACAAAGGCCCACCCAGCCTTTTTAGTACAGAACGCTTCAGATATACGGAAAGAACTTGAAGCTAAAGAAATTGAAATCATCTATGGTGATGAACTTGAAGGCGCCAATCGTTTTTATATCTATGACCCATTTGGTAACAGAATTGAAATTATAGAATGGTTATGATATTTCAAACTAAAAAACCAGAACGAGACATAATGGTGACTCGCCCTGGTTTTTTTATGTGCACCCATGAGTTGAATACGTGTTATTTATAACAACTACACTTCAAGATACATTAAGTCTTCATCATAATACCTATGACCATCAAAGATTGATTTAGGTTCCCTACCATAACGCTTAAACCCTAATTTTTCATACAAACGAATGGCTTGTGTATTCTCAGATAATACACATAAGCCAATGATTTTCACAACACCAACCACACTAACATCGTTAATGATATGTTGTATCATTTGAGCTGTAATACCTTGACCTCTATATCGGGGATCACAATAGACAGTCACTAAGTTACCTTTATGTTTTACCTTTTCCATTCTCTCACTATAAAATGTAGCGATACAAATAAGCTCCCCACTATCAAACGTGCCTATCGTAAAATGCGTATCATTTAATTTAAGCCGTGCTTTAAATTCATCTTCCGGCAATGATTTTTCACGTTCATATGTTGATACAAATCCCTTTGGATCCGTCTGTAACGATTTTAATCGAATGGCTCGGTACTGTTTTACATCTCTTTCGGTAAGGTATCGCATTTCCATTTTTCTCACTTCTTTCACGAATACATTCAAGCTAAACTATTAGTAAGATGAACAAAATCAAAAAGTCCTGATAAAAATTTCATAGTCTTCGCTCTTATTAAATAACGCGTTAAATGAATCTCATTTGCGTAATACATGAGCTAGCGTTTTTATATTTGTAACTTAGCATGTAGATTACAGTCCATATAAATTAATTTGGCCGAGACACTTCTTATTGATGTCCCGGCCTTCTAATATTTCATTTATGTTTAAACAGGTCTCACTGTCACTTCATTCACATTGACATGGCTTGGTTGCTGTAATGCATAAATTGCTGCTTCTGCAATATCTTTAGGATCTAATTTTTTGCGTGCTCCCCAATCTGTATCTCCACTTAATGGTGTATCAACCATCCCAGGAGAAATACTTGTCACACGTACGCCTGTTTTCGCTAATTCTTTTTCTAGACCTTGTGTAATACTGTGTACAGCTGCTTTGGATGCACTATAAAGCGTGCTTTTTTTAGTAACTTCAAATCCAGAAATTGAGGCAATATTGATAATGTGACCACTAGACTGATTTAGCATAGATGGTAGCACAGCATTAATTGTATATAAGGTACCTTTGATATTCACATCAATCATTGCTTCCCATGCTTCAACGTCACCCTCAGTTATTGCTGATGATAACATTAAGCCAGCACTATTCACTAAAATATCAATCTGACCAAATTTTTCTTTTGTTTTTTCAACTAATTCTGTTACTTCTTCTTTGTGTGTAACATCCACAATACTTGTCTCAACTACTGCTTGTTTATTATCTTGTATACGTTTAGCCACTTCTGCTAAGCGCGACTCATCTCGTCCTGTTAAGACAACTTTGACTCCTTGATTAGCTAATGTTTCGGCTATACTTGCACCGATACCACTACTCGCTCCTGTTACGACTGCCACTTTATCTTGTAATTCAACCATGTATATCTTCCTTTCTATTTATACTTCTCTATATTTATTTAAATATTTCTCTAATTACGATTATTGTATCATGGCGTTTTCATTTTCTTGAAAGTTTTACTTTTGATTAGCTTGTCAATATCCATATTTCAATATAAAGTGGGTATATAATAAAGTATATATTAATAATGTTTATTGTAGCGTTAAGGGAGGGGCATATATATTATGAATTTTGATGAAAAATTAGAAGCATTAAGAAAATCAATAGATCGAACAAGTTTCCAATTTCATTTTGAAGATTTATTCGACAAAGATGAATGGATTCAAATGCCTATATTAGAACGACAACAATTAGAAAAAACTTTCCGTAAATATGTAGCACAACATAATCACTTACGTATTCCTTATGCATCTGAAGAACATATTCGTATGCGTATGTACAACTCTTTATATGATTTTAATGAAATCAAGCATAATTTTAAAGATTATGTTTAATTGTCATCATTAAATACTATAACTAAAAGCCTATGTTACTGGATGGACAGTAAACATAGGCTTTTTAAAATACTTTAGGGCGTTTCAAATAAATCATGAAAGTTAATACGAGGGAGAAAAACTTTAATAATAATACCCGTTTGCTATATTCATAAATTGTGAATACAACAAAACTTTTTAATTACTTGATGCATACAGTGTATTAATGATTAACTAATAGCGTCTTTTTCAATCCATAGTTGTATAATTTTTCTGCATCAATATAAGCTATATAGTCAATACTTCTGTATCCATCTTTAATATCATTAATAATACCTTGATTTACACCTGTATGAATGTAAATTTCATAGCTGCTTTCATTTGAAAAAATAACCTTTTCAATTACTTCTCTCATATGAATCACTCCGTATTTTTTCTTTCGCAAAGCTTGCGTCATTTATTACATCTTTATCTTAATTCATAAGGATACAAATTGGAAGTGTTTTGTGATTAATTTCACAAATTTATCACTTTTGCCTTTCTCCGGTTAATTTCCTTAGTTTTAAAATTGACAATTTAATCAATACAGCAATTTTAACTTCTGTTAAGATACACGAAGTTTTTAAAATGCCTTATACTGTTCATTTAAAATATCATCTTTCCCTCTACGTAGCCCAGAAACAGATAAATTCATCCTATTTAAAATGTCTAATGCCTCATCCACATTGCCATTTTCTACTGCAGTAAGCAGTTGATTTTCTAAATTATAGCGTTGCTCTATTTCTCTTAACGTATAATCAATCTGAGTCTTAGATTCTGCAAGTGACGCCGTACTTGAATGAAAATGGAAATCTATTTTTTCAGTCTCATACACAATATTTCGCTTCTTCAAAAAGCGAATTGCCAATCGACACATCTTCTGTGCTTTTACATGATGACACAGTGGTATACGTAATAAATATTGCTTTAATATAGACAATTTAGATATTTTAATATTCGCTTGTTGTAGCAGTTCATTACAACGTCGTTCATTAGGTCGCTGTTCCATGTATGGTCCTATAATGTAAATCTGTTTATATTTCTTAAACTTAAATATTAAGAAGTTCACATCGAAAACATTGGTATAATGGTAAATTTTATTACTGCCCATATTGACGATAAAATGTTTCAACTCATCTTTGAATTGTTTACGTGACGTATTTGTAAATGGTGACTTGATATGATTGCTGATCCCTTTTAAGTCATCCATATCATACTTCTAGTTGAATCCCCAATAATTGCAACGCATTCGTCTGTAAAATTTCTAATGTTTCCTCGTTCATAAAAAAAACACCCTCTATTCCTTTATTTTATTATAACTAAAAATAAGGATAAGGTGTGTTTCGAAATTAATTTTATATACATAAATATCAACAAGCATAAACAAAGTTATAGATTATAATAAAACTTTTATATATCTTTCTTGCCAAACTTCAATTTAAAAGGTGCATACAACAATACAAAAATTAATACAAGGCCTAGGTATCCGATTAATGGGTAGAAGATTGCTACTAAATCTGTAAAACCAACAAAACTCAGACATAGACCTACAATAACGGTAACAGCATAGAACAGTTTGAAGCGTTTCGTATCTACGACTGTAAACCTTGTAGCAAACGCATAAAACATACCCAAACCCGTATTAAAGATCATTCCAAAAATAACAATAGCCATAATGACTCCAAGTATTGGTGAAATATGATTCACAATACCTAACATTGGCATTTCCATATTTCCAACAGTATCTATTTGCGTGAATATAGCCAGATGACTCAATACAATCATGACGCCTAACGCGAGTCCACCAACTAGTCCACCAATAGCTGCTACTTTCGTATTCTTCTCTGAACCTCCCATAACAATGGCCATTGATGCACCTACAGCTGTATTAAATGATGCGTAGTTCACACCTGCTACAAACCAATTCGGTAATGTTGAAGGTTTCGCATCAGACAAAGTATTTAACTGTGAAAATGAACTATCCGTTGTCATAAAACTATAAACTGAAATAATAATTATAAAAATGATTAAAAACGGCGTAATATTTCCAATTACTTTTACAACACCTTCAACTTTCAGCATACCCGCGAGAATGATAAGTACAGTCATCAATAGTGTGCCAACGATAGATGGTAAGCCAAACTGCTGATTAAGATTTGAACCTGCACCTGCAATCATGACAACCCCTACACCAAATAATGTGAATATGATGACTAAATCAATCACCCATCCCAATAATTTTCCAAACATTGACTTACCCGTGATACGATGAATGACTTCTTTATGAGAATCAGTTTCAGACTTACTTCCCAGCCAAACTAACATCATTCCAACATATGTAAATAATGCGGTCGTTATCATTGCGCCGAATGTTCCCATCATGCCAAAACTTGTGAAGTATTGGAGCACTTCTTGTCCAGAAGCGAATCCTGCACCAACAATGACGCCAATAAAAGCACTCGCAATCAATAATATCCTTTTCATTTTCCAACCCCCTATAGCGATATAACTACTTCCTTTACAACATACTTCCGTTTATCTCTATACTTTAATCTAGCATCTAAATTATACATTCCAATGCATTTTCAGTATGTTCAGACAATAGTAACTTCTCTATTTTATCATTTTAAAATTAATTCATGTTGTAATTCAATGGTCTCACATTCAAACAAACGGCATTGATATCAACATTATTAAATTTATTTCATTAAAAAATCGGACAAAAATGATTTTGTCCGAAGCATCTGTTTATCTATTATCTTAGTAAATAACCACCATCTACTGGTAATGATATACCTGTTACATAATCTGAGGCTTCACTAGCTAGAAATATAAGTGGACCCATTAAATTTTCCGGAACACCCCATTCTCCCGATGGTATATGTCCTTTAATTTCTCGCCCTCGAATTGGATCTTCTTCTAGCACTTTCGTCATATCAGTACGGATATAACCAGGAGATAATGCATTTACTTGTATATTGTATGGTGCCAAAGCATCTGCATAGGCGCGCGTAATGCCAACTACGCCATGCTTACTCGCTGCGTAAGGAAAGATATTTTTTCCAGCGCGGTATGACTGCATAGAACCTATATTAATGATTTTACCTGAGCCTTGTTCTGTCATCACTTTAGCCGCTTCGTGAGCCATATAATACGTTGCATTTAAATTAATTTCTATGACATTTTGCCAATCTTCATCTTTATAATCTAAAATATTATTTCTAATTTGAACACCTGCATTATTAACTAATATATCAAGTGATCCCCACGTTCCAACTGCATTTGTGATAACCTTTGCTGCAGAACCCGATTCGGTTAAATCTTGCTGAAGGAAGGATACATTTTTATAATCTAAAATATTATTTCTAATTTGAACACCTGCATTATTAACTAATATATCAAGTGACCCCCACGTTCCAACTGCATTTGTGATAACCTTTGCTGCAGAACCCGATTCGGTTAAATCTTGCTGAAGGAAGGATACATTACCCTCATGCTGTTTCACATATGCTTTCATTTCATCCCAGGCATTGGTTGAAGAACTAACTACAGTTACATTTGCCCATACATTGTTAAAGCAATGGTATAATATTTGCCTAATCCGCGTGCACCGCCTGTTACTATCGCATTTTTACCTTTTAAAGAAAAACTTTCTAAACTAAATTTTGTCATTTTCAAACTCCTTCACTGACCCTTTTACGTTAAAACATTGTCCAAGTATTCATTTAGTAAGCCTTTGTACCATGCTATAAAATAAACCAAACTCAATAATTAACTTAATTTAAAATAAGCTTAATCTAAGCCTTTAAAAATTGAAGTTATGTTAGTGAGTCTGGTCAAAAAACATCTACAATGTAAACCGTGATCCTATTCAATCTTCTATCGTTTTCACTGCTATGATTTCGTTTTATACAAATATACTTAAAATCAAGATAAAGACAAGACCTGAAACTGAGATAACTGTTTCTAGTAATGACCATGTTAGGAAGGTTTCTTTAACTGTTAAACCGAAATATTCTTTGAACATCCAGAACCCAGCATCATTAACATGAGATAAAATAACACTCCCTGCACCAATTGCTAATACCACTAATGCAACGTTAACGTCTGATGCTTGTAATAACGGTAAAACGATACCTGTGGATGAAATAGCAGCTACGGTTGATGACCCAAGTGCAATACGAAGCACTGCAGCTACAATCCACGCAAGTAATATCGGAGACATTTCTGTACCTTCAAATAATTTAGCGATTGTATCACCGACACCGCCATCAATTAATACTTGTTTGAAAGTACCGCCACCACCAATAATTAAAATCATCATTCCGATTGGATAAATCGCATTTGAAACTGAATCCATAATATCGGCATTTTTACGTCCTTGTTTGATACCCATTGTAAAAATCGCAAATAAGACAGCGATCAACATTGCAGTTGCTGCAGTACCAATAAAGTAAATAAATGATTCAAAACCATTCGTCGCTGATTCATGTCCTGTTACTAACTGTACAATTGTTGATAATAACATTAAGATAACTGGAGACACAGCTGTCAAAAAGCTGATGCCAAATCCTGGCATTTCTTCTTCAGTAAATTCTTTTTGTGCACCTAAAGCTGATATGTCGCCTTCACGACCATAAGCTGATGGTGTGATTTTTTGTGCAATTTTATTGAATAATGGTCCAGCAATTAATGTCACTGGTATTGCAATAATAATACCGTATAGTAATACATGTCCTAAGTTTGCTTGTAATTCTTTTGCAATTACAACTGGGCCAGGGTGTGGTGGTAAAAATCCGTGTGTTACAGATAGCGCCACTACCATTGGTAAGCCTAATTTTAATTTTGAAACATTAGCTCGTTTGGCAATCGTAAATACCAATGGAATTAATAAGACAAGACCTACTTCAAAGAATAACGCAATACCTACAATAAATGCGGCAACTAACATTGCCCATTGTACGTGCTTATGACCGAATTTCTTTATAAGCGTATCAGCTATTCGCGTAGCACCGCCACCGTCCGCAAGTAATTTACCGAGAATGGCACCTAGACCAAATATTAAAGCAATGTGACCTAGTGTACTGCCCATGCCATTTTCGATTGTTTCTATGATTTTATCTAAAGGCATTCCTAGTAATATAGCAGTTACAACTGATGTAATAATAAGTGAAATAAACGTGTTTAATTTCAAGAATATGATGAGCGACAATAATACAATGATACCGATTACCACAGTGATCAGTGGCCAAATTGTTTCAAACATTTCCGTTCTCCCCTTTCAATATCAAGATTGAATTACAGCTAATTGAAATCGCCATTCAATCTTGGTAACGCTTTCTTAATTACGTAAAATTTTTATCCCTAATAATATGACACAGGTAAGGTAACGTCATGATTAAAAATACATTGTTTGTTTAACCATGACATCCATTATACCTGCTCTAATATTTCATCATTCGTCTTCTGTCATATGTTCGCGTTGGAATGCTGCTATTTCTGTATAACGTGCTTCCAATGAACGACTTAAATTAATAAATATAGATATTAACTGTTGATACGTTCTTACATTATCCTCATTAGGATGATGTTTGTTTGTTGTTCCAACCATATCTTCTATAATTGAAAAATCATCAATTTCACCTAATGCCTTCATACCTAATACGCAAGCGCCTAAGCAAGAACTTTCGTAACTTTCTGGCACAATTAAATCTGTATCAAATATATCTGCCATCATTTGACGCCAGACTTCACTTTTAGCAAAACCACCAGTCGCCTTGATTGTTTTAGGCGTTTCATTCATCACTTCAATAAGCGCAAGATACACAGTGTATAGATTATAAAGTACACCTTCTAAAGCGGCTCTTATCATATGTTCTTTCTTATGTGATAGTGTTAAACCAAAGAATGAACCTCTTGCATCAGCATTCCATAAAGGCGCACGCTCTCCCGCTAAATAAGGGTGGAAGATTAGTCCATCTGCACCGGGTTTGACATTATTAGCAATCTTGGTTAAGACATCATAAGAATCAACGCCTAAACGTTTAGCTGTCTCTACTTCACTAGCTAGTAATTCATCGCGTAACCATCTCAGTACAACACCACCATTATTAACTGGACCACCAATAACATAATGATCTTCTGTCAGAACATAGCAAAATATTCTACCTTTATAGTCTGTACGTGGTTTGTCAATCACGGTTCTGATGGCACCAGAAGTTCCAATGGTCACTGCAACTTCACCTTTTTTAAATGCGTTCACACCTAAATTTGAAAGTACGCCATCGCTTGCACCCACTACAACTGGCGTATTTTCATCGATACCCATTAATGCTGCATATCTACGTTTCATACCTTTTAAGATGTGTGTCGTTGGTACAATCTCAGGCAATTGAGATTCAGTTATACCTAAAAGCGACAAGGCTTCTTTATCCCATTCCAACGATTCCAAATTAAGCATCCCTGTCGAAGAAGCCATTGATTGATCAATCACAAACGTTTCAAAAAGTTGATAAAAGATATAGGTCTTAATATCCGCAAACGTTGCAGTTTGATTGAATATTTCTTGTTGTTCATGTTTCATCCAGAATATCTTAGACAATGGCGACATTGGATGGATAGGTGTCCCTGTTCTTTGATAAATCGCATCGCCATTATGCTTGGTTTTAATTGCTTCTGCATATCGACTCGCACGATTATCAGCCCAAGTTAAATTCTCTGTTAAACGTTGATGACTTGCGTCCATTGCAATTAAACTGTGCATTTGTGCACTAAATGAAATTAATTTGAGGTCTTCTTTAGCTATGTCTGCCTCTCTCATAATATATTTTATGGTCATTAACACGGCATCAAATAATTCATCTGGATTCTCTTCTGAAACTTCAACATTTGGCGTGTGCAATGGATAACCAATATTATGTTTCATTATAAACTGACCTTTTTCGTCATAAAGTACTGACTTTGTACTTGTTGTACCAATATCAACACCAATCATGTATTTCATGATTTCGCCTCCTACAATCTTTACTGCATTAAATTGCTAAGTTAACCAAAAACTATCGATGTCTTCACCAACATCATCAAAGTTTAAATGGAATGCTTTATTTAATTTCTTAGCATCTTGTTGTTCTATCGCTTCTATAAATATCTCATGGTTATGATGAATACGTTCAAAATCTTCCAGATTCTCATTCATTCTTTTACTCATAGATAATAATATGAGTGATTCCATCACTGGTCTCAAATTATTCCAGAATGTTTTTAAATATTGGTGCTTTGAAGCCATAATCGTTACTTCATGAAATTTCATATCATGTTCAGTGAAGGCTTCTGCATCTTCAAATTGCACTGCAACTTTCATCATTTCAAGCTGCTTTCTCATTTCTTTTACAATTTGCTCATGATTTAAGTTTTTAATTCTACTAAAAGCAAAGGACTCTAGCATAATTCTCAAATCATAGAGTTCCTTTTTCTCTTTATCTTCAAACGGTAAAACTTCTGCTCCCATTCGTTCAAGATGAATGAGTTGGTCTTGCTTTAATAATTTAAATGCATCTCTCACTGGTGATCGACTTACATTATATTCTTTAGCAATTTGGTTCTCCGTTAATAATGTATCTGGTGCTATTTTTCCATCTACAATTCTCAGTCGAATTTCTGCCGCAATCATTTCGCCCTTTGAAACACCTTCTAACCATTGTTCTGGGTAATCGTATTTCACTAAAACATCACCTCGATAACTTTACTATATACTTGTATACAAGTATATTAAAACACAAGTACCTAATTTGCAAGCGCTTGCAATTATAAATATCGTTTTCTTAAAGTAAAAAAACCGATATGTCAGGTTTCATCCCTCACACATCAGTTTCAAAAATTTTTTTATTCATATGAAATTTGATTAAGATTGGACAATTGCTACACAGTGATGATCTTGGTCACAATGTGGACATTGTAATTTTCTCGTTTTAGGTGTATGTGCCGAAAACATCCATTGCTTTAAATTGGGTTTAAATGTTGCTTGGCAATTTGGACAAACATAGCTTAGTGCCGTATAAGTAAATATTGTAAAATTTACAGCATAGGTAAACAATATAGGTGAGGTAGATAACAATGGCCACCATTTTTTAGTGACCATACTTGCTATTAAAGCAGTATATTGAAATATACCTATAGGTATGATGCGATACAATACAGATTGTTTAAATTGTTTCATTTTTGGTTTTTGATTTACGTATGTTTTTGTTTCTAATAGTTTTTCTAAAGGCGCTTCAGAACGTCGACCAATATATTGTTTAAATTGTCGTATCTCTGCAAGCAAAGTCTTATGGCTCTGCATTTCCTTTTCTATCTCTAATTCCTTTTGTTCTAACATAACACGAACCGTTTTCAACTTATTTTTTTCATTCAAGATTGTTTTAATATCTTTCAAGGAGAAATTAAAAGCTTTTAAAATTAGAATGATTTCTAAATCTTGTTTGCTTTATTCATCAAATATACGCCGCCCATTTTTTGCTGTTTGTACCGTTTTTAATAAACCTTTTCTATCATAATATTGAATGGTCCGAACAGAAACATTTTTTAGTTTCGCTAATTCACCTGTTTGATATTGGCTCATGTAATCACCTCCTGAGTCTAATCATAGTTGATGACGCGACGTCATGAGCAAGCAAATTGTTATATTGCATTGTTATTATTTAATTATCAAATACTTCAGAATGTATTTCCTGCATTTTACTTTCTACTGATGTAATGTCTGTTGCACATTGTTTCAATATCGCTTTATATTTTTCCGTATTTTCTGTGTTTTTATAACGTATTTTATGCTCTAAGCTCGCCCACATATCCATTCCAATCGTTCTTATTTGTATTTCTACGGGAACTATTTCAACAGAATGCACTAAATAAACTGGAATGGTTACAACAATATGTAAACTTCTATAACCATTTTCTTTCGGATGTTCGATATAATCTTTACGTTTAATCAATTTCACGTCTTCTTGTTTTAATAATAATTTTTCAATAACATATATATCATCAAAGTAATTACAAACTACTCTAATACCGGCAATATCTAATATGTTTTCTTTTGCTGACTCAGTACTAATAGGGTAACGCTTTCTGTCTAATTTTTTAATTAAGCTTCTCATCTCTTTCACACGACGTTCCATGTGATGAATGGTATTATGTTTATACATCTGTTGAAATTGATCATCTAAAATATCTAACTTTGTACTAATTTCTTTAAGAGCCGACGTATAAAGTTGTTCTAAAGCAACAAAGCCTACAACCATATCTAATGCTTCTTCTGACGCGTTTATATGATCAATACTTTCCTTAAATTCAGCTTTCAAATCGTCAATGTTTACCGAGGGTTTACGTTCTATATACATTTTGTCTTACCTCCAATAAAAAACTTCTTTAAAATTCATTATAGCTTATTATAATTGACTTATTAAATTTAAAAGCTATTCAAATTTTACGCTTCTAAAAGATTCAATTTGTGTTTTAAGTGGTTATTTTCAATACAGAAAAGCAACCCAATGCCTTCAATTTATGCATTGGATTGCCCTTTTAATTATTCTAGCATGCTTAATTTTATTCATCTTTTTTATGTTCGATAATTTCAGTTCTACGGTTATCAGCGATATTACGTGCACGTTTCATGGCATCTTCTTTTTTATCGAAACTATCAGATGCCTGTTTCGCACCATCTGATTTAATCTTCCATTCATCATCTTCATAATAAACATGTACATCTTTCTTGTTTAATGAAGGATCTGCTGAATCATCTTTTTCATGTTTAGTAATTTTTTTGTTTTTTAAGGATTCCAATTCTTTTTCGGATGCATCTTTATACCAAGATTCTGCTTGCTTTGTAGCAATAGGTATCACGTTACTCTCCTCATAACCATCTTTTAACATGGCATTGCCAATATCAATGGCTTTTTTTCGTTCAAGTTTATCCATATTTTTCCAACTTTGAGGGTAATCTTCCATTGTCCAAGGCATTATGAGCACTTCCAATCTGTTTTCTTCTTGTTATCTATTTACCACTAAAATTGAATAATAAACGCGCGCTAACGCTTGATATTTTGTACTCTTATAATATGGTTCATGATTAATACTGGTCATAAAGGGAATTATAAAACAGTTGAAATTTAATCATATACATAGATTGGTGGTGTTGTTTATGGCTAATATCACCGTTGGTTTGATCCCTTCACCCGATATGCCACATAAAATTATAAATAAAATATATACTGATTTACCGAATGAAATCCGTCATCATACAGGGGGAAATGATGAATGGCATATTGAAAAACATATTGTTTCAATTGTAGGCACTGCTGAGCACATGGATAAAGCAATGGATATCACTACGAATATGAAAAAACAAAAAGCATGGGACTATGCTATTTGTATTACAGATTTACCTAATCTTTCTAACAATAAAACCGTCGTATGTGACATAGACTTAACAAATAATATTGCCTTGATTTCATTACCAGCATTAGGTGCAATAAATTTAAAACAAAAATTACGAAATTTTATTTCATTTGTCATTCAATATATGCATAGTAATGGTTCAGATAATAATCTCTTGAATAGTCAACACTTTAAATTAACGAAATTTACCACAGTTACTCCAAATGAAGAAGATAAAAATAAAAATCATTTACGTATCATTTCAACATCTACCTTCATAGGTTGGTTACACCTCATATCTGGTATGACTTTTGCTAATGAGCCATGGTCAACAATTTTTGATTTCAAAAAAATCATTTCTGTCTCCTTTGCGACAGGTACTTATATTTCAATTTTCTCTACTCCTTGGGATATAAGCTTAGATTATGATTATTGGCGCTTCATTTTACTTATGTTTATGTCCATTTTCGGCATGGTTGGTTGGCTTATTTATTCTTATAATTTATGGGAACGTAAAAACCCAAAAACACAAAAGTTATATAGATATATCTATAATTTTACAACGTTGACCACATTAACTGTAATTACGCTTTTTAATTTTATAACCCTATTTCTATTACTAACCATTAGCACATTATTATTTGTACCTCCGGAATTGTTTTCCAACTGGACTTCGCTTGGTAGTAAACAACCCACTTTAATCAATTATATTAATTTGATATGGTTTATCACTTCTTTAGGAATCTTAGCAGGTGCAATGGGATCAACCGTAGAAAATGCTGACAAGATTAAACGTGCTACTTATTCATTCAGACAATATTATAGAAACAAGCAATTAGAACAAGAAAATGATGCGGATTATAATAACGATGAAGAATCAAATGATTATGCAGGTCGAAAACAAACGCACAGAGAGGAGGAAGAATAATGTGCAATCACATTATCAAGATAGGTTTAGTAGCTGCACCTGGTGTGACTGAAACAATAGCCAACCATTTGCAACAAGAGCTACCTTCATTGTTATCATCTACTATAAATTCAGAAGTTGAATGGCAAATTGATACAATGATTGACCCACTTACCGGTTCTGCTGAAACGGTGCAAAAGATATACACTAAAATTTCTGATTATCAAAATGATAATGAATGGCAATATACGATTGGTTTAACGGATTTACCAATTATTAAGAACAAGCATGTTGTCGCATTTGATATCAATAGTAAAAATGGCGCAAGCTTAATTTCATTACCTGCATATGGTTGGCGCCCCATAAAAAAAAGAATTAAGCATTCCATATCGGGCATTATTAAAGCAATTGACGAAAATATGAATCCAAACCAATCGTCTACTCAACATCATAGTGAAGAACAATTAAATTCACAGTTCCCCTTTTCAACTTTAGAAACACATACTGAGTACTTTGAAGATACAGACTCTCAACATACTTTATATTATGTATCTTCGAATACGAGAGGCATGATACGTTTAATTAGTGGGATGACTTTTGCTAACAACCCTTTTAATATGCTCAAAAGCCTCAGTAATGTAGTTACTATTGCCTTTACAACTGGTGCCTTTGGTATTGTCTTTACAACAATGTGGAATTTAAGTTTTGTTTATTCTGGATGGCGCATGTTATTAATTATGTTGGTCGCTATTTTAGGTATGATGTTGTGGGTTATTGTTGCACATGGTTTATGGGAATCTACTTCTGAAAGTAAAGATAGACAAATAACAATATTATACAATTTAACTACAACTTTAACGTTAACTGTATCCATTGCTTTTTATTATGTCATATTGTTTTGTCTTTTCTTGTTAGCCACACTCGTTGTATTACCACCAGGATATTTAGGGCAAGCACTACAGTTACAGGGCTCGGCTAACTTTATGACTTATATTAATCTCGCTTGGTTTGCAACATCCATTTCTACTGTTGCAGGTGCAATTGGTGCTGGATTAAATAATGATTCACAAATACTAGAAAGTACATACGGTTATCGCCAAAAACAACGTTATAAAAAAATGAATGAAGATAAACAAAATGAAGCAGAAAAAGAACAACATGCGCAAGCTGCCGTTGAAAAGAAAAAACAAGAAAGTGAAGCAAAGGCTAGACAAGAACGCAGCGATGATTGACACTTTCAAGTGGCGGCAGTCTGACCTAAGACAACCCGCACACTACCTATCTCAATATACTCAAATATTTTTAATAAAAAAGGCCAAGACATTAATAAATGTCTTGGCCTTTTTTCAAATTACCATATTTAATTAAGAGATAATTTAACTTCTTTTCGAGCATTGACACAGTTGTTTTGTATACTCATTAAAGCTGTTTTTATATGTGTATATTGCGGTAATGCAGCCATTTCTTGAACTTGAATATTCGTGCCTCTTTCAAAATGTTTGGCTATATTTTCAAAGACGAGTAAATACTGTCCCATCGTTTCATCGTCAATATGATATCGTTTTTCATTACTTAGTGCTCTTGTTAACATAAAGCTGATTTCTTCTAATGCGTAAATGCTTGGATAATAATACTGTATAACCATTTTATTACTGAATAGTTCACCGTTTGCACTGTTATACACTTGGGTCATATTATTCAATTTCACACTTAGTTTTAACATTTCTTTTTTATCTTGTTCTCTAGATGCATATTTGTTACTTGAGAATAAGTAATGAAATAATATGGATTCGTCTCTCGCTACGGCTGCTAATGTACCTGGCAACATAGAAGATGCTGTTTTTCTACCGATCACTAGCAAGCAAATCACTGCGATGATAATTCCTACAATTACATCAATAATTCTTGGTAATGCAATGAGTATGGTTAGATGATTTGACGCTAATCCATTTAACAAGATAACTTGTATCGTGATAAATATAACTGCAAATGAGTAATTTGCACCTACAAACATTTCTGTCACACCGGCAGCTAAAGCCAATAAAACAATGGCTACTGGTACAGGCGGTGTTGTTAATAAGATGAGTGATAACACCAACACCCCGAAGATCGTGCCAACGCCCCTTGACCCAGCTCTTTCAAAGCTATGCAGTGTTGTAGAGCCTAGTAAGACTGTATGTGTACTCAAAGGTATCCAGTAGGCTTTTTCAAAATCAAACATTAAAGCAATAAAAATAGAAATTGCCATAATGACTGTGTAGCGTATTGTATTTCTAAATATAAAAGAATCTAACGTCAAGTTTTTCAACATGCGATGTCCATAAATTGGTACACGAATATCTATTTCATGTTCGACTCTATCATTATTTGCATTCATAATTGCGTCAACTTTAATGATACTATCTACTAAACTTTGATACTCTTTATCGAAATCTACTTTTTTAGTCCACTGTCGGGTTGACTTACCAAGTGAATAAACACGTTTAATGACAAAATCCGTCATTTCTTTTATTTCCGTTGGTAACGGACGTGCATTACGTTCATTGAGTTCCAATAGTTCGGAATGAATACCTTGCGCCGTATTATGCAATAATAATAAGCGTTGAAATTCAGGTGAGGTTTTCGATTTTGGTGTACTTGACGTAATCAATTGATTATCCGAATTTCTGAAAGCTGTTACTGCAAATTGTGATGCTTTCGCAAACGCTTTGGGATCATCAAAGTTATAGACCAATTGTTTAATAATATTATAATCATTTTTAATGGCTTTGATTTCTGTAGATTCTTTAGATAGTAGGATTACAACGATTACAATCAGTGTTGCTAATAATCCACCTACAAACATTGCTAGACCTCTAGTTAATGCTTCTTCTGGCGCTACTGGTAAATTAATTGGCAAACTGAAGGCAACGATAAAGAAGGTTGAAGATGGCCCTGGGATATTTAACGAACTAAAGATGTAATATGGAATAACAGTTACTAATAGTAGTAACACACCAAATATAAGTGGTTGATTAACTGTGAGTGTCCCTAAAATCATCGCAATGGATAAACCTAACGATGAAAATAAGACAATGCGTAACTTAGATCTCTTAGGACCGCCAAATACATAAATATGCGCTAGCGTCCCTGTTGAAATGAGTAATCCCGTAGAAAAGTGACCTGTCAAATAGCCAACAAGTAACGGAATGAGCATGAGAATACATTGTCTTATACCTTTAGCAACATCGATTTTCATCGAATTGAAACGTATTAATGACTTTAAATATTTAATCAATGTTGTCATGCATCTCCTTTAATTTTTAATATTTCGTATTTTATTTCATTTATTGTCACCATATCAAATGACATTTAAAAATACGTTACTCATAAATAACGTATTTTTCAGAAAAACATATAGGTAAAGTAAACATCAACTTACTTTTCATTTTATAAAATCTATATCTTCATTCTAAAATATCCGCGCATAAATTCGTAACAACACCTTACTATTTTAACACTTTTTTTAAATTCTTCTAGTGGCGATGTCTTTAAAATAAATTCACCTCCATATCATTGTCTTTATATTCACATACATACGTGCTCATTTAATTCTTCTCAAATCGCTGTGTAAATCATGGCAAGTGCTATATAGACAGAGTTCATGACTAAATATTCAAATTTAGCTATTTATCCATCTAATACGTTATGTAATGACATTATATTTACACAATAACAAGCCCATTTTTTTCTCTCTTATCACACTATTCAAAAAAACCCTGAACTCACAGTTATTTGTAAGATCAGGGTTTAATATATTAATTTGAACTTAGCACTTTAATTTCAGGTTCTTCAACTAAGTATTGTTTAACTTCGCTAAAGAATTGTTGAAAGTGTTCTGACTGATTATGCGCTTCCAAAGCTTGTTCATCTTTATATCGTTCAATAAAAGCAAACGTATTCGGTTCATCTGTATTTTCAAAATGTTCATAGTATAATGCACCTGCTTCTTGATTTGAAGCGCGCTTTAATGGTTCTATTAAAGCTAAGTAATTATTACGTTGTGCAGCATCCACTTTCATAATCGCATTGATAGTAATCATATCATTTCCTCCATTATAAGCATGATGTTTAATAATTACCTAAAAGTTAATAAATTAAACATTACAAGTCTTCTTTTTCTACGATAAGTGGTTGGTCTGGTTTTACAAAGAACCACATAATAATTGCGAAAACAACTGGGATAATCACAAGTTCTAACGTTACTGTCCAACCTACAATATCAACCATCATACCAGCTAATAGTGGACTTAATAACGCACCAATGTTCCCCCATAAATTCATCCAACCTGATACAGAACCTGAGAAGTTACGTCCTAAATCTGTTGCTGCTGCCCAACTCATTCCAGTCGCAATACCAATACCACCTAAACAAAGCGATAACCAAATAACATTTGTTACTAAATTATCCGTTTGTATAGACATGAAGAGTGAAATACAGAATACAACAAATCCTGTGATAGCGATAGAAGCACGTGCTATGAAACGTGACATACCACTTTGTAATAATTTATCTGAAATAGCACCACCACATAAAATCAATAAGAACATTGCAATCCATGGTGCACCGGCTGCCCAAGCCATGTCTGGATCTGTTAATTTAACGTTATACTGTTCCGTTAAATAGGTTGGTAACCAAATCAAGAATAATGAAACGACGAATTGTACTACAAAATATTGAGCTGCTAATGCATAGAAACTAAAGCGTTTTAAAAATATATTCCATGGCGCATTAGATTTTTCAGTTTTAATAATGTCTCGATTTTCCATAATATAGCTTTTTTCTGCTTCATTAACCATTTTATGTTGTTCTGGCAAGTCTTTGGCAATAACCATCCATAATATAGCAATAATAAAACCAATAGCACCAAAAATATAGAAAACGGCTTGCCAACCAAACATATTTACGATTGCAATGGTTACTACTGGCGCGATGACTGGGCCAAAATAGGATCCAGCTAATAACGCACTAGATGCGCGTCCTTTCTCACCTTTCGCAAACCAGTTCGTATTAAAAACTGCGTTAGAAGGATACATTGGCGCTTCACCAATACCAAATAAGAAACGCACTGCATATAACATCCCGTGATTCTTCACAACACCTGTCAATATTGTAAAGGCACTCCACCATACAAGTGCAATAGTTAACATTTTTTTAGAACCAAATTTCTCAGCTAAAAATCCAGAAGGCACTTGCATCAGTGCATACCCCAGTGAGAAGAATGACGCTAATAACCCAAATTGTGTCTTATTCAAATGTAAATCTTCCATCATCGGACCGGCTATAATCGATATGTTCGAGCGGTCCATATATGCAATAACCCCTATAATGAAAAACGCTATGGCAAAATACCATCTAATATTTGTTCTTTTTTGATCCATGTTTTCTCCAACTTTCTCCCAATCTTTTATAGTCATCATATGACCTATTGTTTATAGATAGTACCACAATATGAAATCGCTTACAACGACTTTTTTCAAAATTTACTTATTTAAAATGTAATATACTTCCTATAATTTGATTTCCACAAAAATCATCCTGTAGACCTATAACATAACAATGCATATTTATTGTTTTTGGACTATAATAAAAAGACATGTTTTAATTAACTACTAAGTTACATTTTAAAAGGAGCACATTGCAGAATTATGGAACAGATACTCACTGATTTTATTAGTACATGGGGCTACGCCGCAATCACTATATTAATATTACTTGAAAATATATTACCTTTTATCCCTTCAGAAATTATATTAACCTTTGCCGGACTGATGTCCGTCAAATCTGACTTATCCATTCCTGTACTCTTTACAATTTCAACCATTGCCTCATTAATTGGTTTACTTGTGCTTTACTATATTAGTAGGCTTGTTTCTGAAGAACGTTTGTATCGTTTTGTAGATAAATATGGCAAATGGATTAAACTTAAAGGTAAAGATGTTGCACGGGCAAACGATTGGTTTAAAAAATATGGCGCAATTGCTGTTTTTATTTGTCGCTTTATACCTGTCTTACGTGTACTGATTACGATTCCAGCGGGTATTAATCGCATGAACGTGATGCTATTCGCGATCTTGTCTTTAATCGGGACTACAATATGGAATTTTGCACTGATCTACCTGGGTAAAATGTTGAGCGGCAGTTGGGATATGCTAATGAATGGTCTCCATACATATTCATATATTATGTATGTCATCATCATTCTTGCAGTAATTTTCATTGTATATAGATTATTCAAAAAGAATCGCGCTCAATAAATAGATTCAATTCCAAACAAACAGGGTCTGACATCAATAAGTGTCAGACCCTGTTTTATCATAATATAAAAAGACTAACTCCCCCTTGAAGTTAGCCTTTTCTCTATTTAAAAATTTCTCCCTTTTGATAACAGACATAGCCAATTATCATTTTCTACATTAAATCATAATTTAAACCCCTTTTAAATTATGATTCTTTTTAATCTTCACCAGTTTTAACCAGACGGCGAACATCTGTTAAATCTGCTTCAACATCAATTTGTGGTTTCTTCGTGAATTTACTTACTACAACCGTAACGATTAAACTAGTTAAAAATCCAGGTATAATTTCATATAAATTAAAGAAATCATTCACATCACCTAATGGCTTAACAAATGCAATCCATATGATGACTACAATGGCACCTGATAACATACCACTTACAGCACCTGTTCTACTTAACCCCTTCCAATATAAGGATAAGAGTACAAGTGGTCCGAATGCGGCACCGAAACCAGCCCATGCATTACCTACTAGACCCAAAATGGTATCGTTAGGTGACCAAGCAATCCAAATCGAAACAATCGCTACGATGATGACTGATAATCGACCTACTAAAACAAATTCTTTTTCATGTTCCTTTGCAGCTTCCTCACCACGAATTAATTTATAAAAGTCTTCTGTTAATGAACTTGACGTTACTAACAATTGTGAAGAAATTGTACTCATAATCGCAGCTAAAATAGCAGCAAGCAAGAATCCACCAACTAACGGATGGAATAAAATTTGTCCCATTAAAACGAATAGTGTTTCAGGATTTTCTATATCTGTACCACTTTGATTAATAAACGTAATACCTGTCAATCCGACACCCACTGCGCCTAATAAGCTGATTGCCATCCAACCGATACCAAAACGTCTTGCCGTTGGTAATTGTTTGACAGATTTAATTGACATAAAACGTACAATAATATGTGGTTGACCAAAGTAACCTAATCCCCACGCAAAGAATGAAATAATACCTATAACTGTCGTTCCTTTAAACAAGTCTAAGTTTGTCGGTTTTAATTCTGCTGTTTGCGTAAAAGTATCAAGTCCGCTTAATTGCAACATAGCAACTATTGGTACCATAACCATAGCAATAATCATCACTACACCTTGGAAAAAGTCTGTTAATGATACTGCTAAATAACCTCCGAAAAATGTATAAGCAATGACAATCACAGCGACAAGTAACATACCAATATGATAGTTAACGCCAAACGCACTTTCGAATAATACACCGCCTGATACCATTCCAGAATGCGTATAAAGTGTGAAAAATACAACGATAATGGCACCTGAAATAATTTTAATCGAATTAGATTTATCATCTAATCTATTTTTAAAGAAATCAGGTAGTGTAATTGCATCTCCGGCTTTCTCTGTATATACACGAAGTCGAGGTGCAACAACAATATAGTTTATGTATGCGCCAAGTGTTAATCCAATCGCTAACCAGGCTGCTGATAAACCGGTAGTATATACTTCACCAGGTAATCCCATAATCATCCAACCACTCATGTCAGATGCGCCTGCAGATAATGCAGTTACATATGGACCAATGTTTCTACCGCCCAGCATATATTCACTGACGTTACCGGTAGATTGTTTAAAGCCATAGTACCCAATCACTAGCAATACCACAAAATAAACGACAAGCATGATATATGTTTGCCAGTTTGGATCGACTTGACTCGATAATGATGTCCCCAATGTAAACATGAAACAAAACGCCCCCTTATAATTTTGTTACATGCATATATTATACAAAAATAAATTATAAATTAAACAGTAAATCAATAATTTTTTTCAAATAAAACCAATAAAATACAGCTTTATAGCGATTAATCATTGATTTAACAGTATTTTCAAGCTCCAAAATTATAATGGTAAAATTACTAAACAATGTTAATTATACAATAAATAACATTCATGAAAATGTATGTTTCCCACAACTTTTATATAAATCTCCACTTTATTATATTTGAGTAACATCATTTCCTTTTTCTACTTTTCTAACATATGCGCTTACTAATAAACCTTAAATTTTTCAGTTAGTAATATACACTCAATCCATTTTTTAGAATTTAATTTAACTTCATAATATAATAAGAAATAGACAAAGGCGTGCCAATTAATGCTACAATAAGAAACATAAATTGGAAGCATTTTATAAAATGCATTTCATAATTACGATATTTTTACAACTGGAGTGACATAACCATGCAGAAATCAGCAGATAAGAGCCTAAAAGATAGATATTTAGATTTACTTTCACAACAATTTAATACTAAAGAAGAACTTGCAACAGAAATTATTAATTTAGAGTCTATTTTGGAACTCCCTAAAGGTACTGAACATTTTGTAAGTGATTTACACGGTGAATTTCATGCCTTTCAACACGTATTGCGTAATGGTTCAGGCAACGTTCGTTCAAAAATTAATGATATCTTCCAAGATACTTTGACACGCAAAGAAATTAATGAATTTTCTGCGCTTGTATACTATCCTGAAGAAAAACTTAAAATAATTAAAAACAGCTTTAGCTCAAAATCCGAGCTCAATGAGTGGTACATTACAACGATTAATCGTCTGATAAAACTAATCACCTATGCTTCATCCAAATACACGCGCACAAAGTTACGCAAATCTTTACCAAAAAATTACGTCTTTATTATAGAAGAACTGTTATATAAAAGTAATAAATATAATAATAAACATTCTTATTATGAAACATTAATTAATCAAATCATAGAGCTAGAACAATCAGATGATTTGATCATTGGCTTATCTTTCACAGTTCAGCACCTTGTAGTGGATCACCTTCATGTTGTTGGCGATATCTACGACAGAGGACCAGAACCTGATAAAATTATGGAAACACTGATTGATTATCCTTCAGTAGATATTCAATGGGGAAATCATGATGTCCTTTGGATTGGTGCCTATGCAGGTTCCAAAGTTTGCCTTGCAAACCTACTTCGCATTTGTGCACGTTATGATAACTTAGACATTATCGAGGATGCTTATGGTATCAATTTAAGACCCTTATTAACCCTTGCAGAAAAACATTATGATGGAAAAAACAAAGCATTCAGACCTAAAAATGCTGAAGGCTTAACTGAATTAGAACTTGAACAAATCACAAAAATTCATCAAGCCATCGCCATCATACAATTTAAATTAGAGGCACCAATCATTAAACGTCGCCCTACTTTTGAAATGGAAGAACGATTGGTATTAGAAAGTATTAATTATGAAAAAAATGAAGCAACACTCTATGGAAAAACATATCCATTAGAAAATACTTGTTTCCAAACGATTGACCCAAATGGTCCAAACAAACTCACAGACGAAGAGTCAGAAGTGATGGATAAACTATTATTATCTGTCCAACAATCAGAAAAATTGAAACGACATATGACCTTCCTTATGCAAAAAGGCACGCTTTACCTACCTTATAACGGTAATTTATTGATTCACGGCTGTATTCCAGTAGATGAAAATGGTGAAATGGAATCAATGGTTATCAACGATGTGAAATGCTATGGCAGAGATTTATTAGACCATTTTGAAGATTACGTCAGAGAAGCTTTTGATCACAAAGATATTCAAGACGATTTAGCCACAGATTTAGTATGGTATCTTTGGACTGGTAAATACTCTTCACTATTTGGCAAACGCGCTATGACGACTTTCGAGCGTTACTTTATTAAAGACAAAACAGCGCATAAAGAAACTAAAAACCCTTACTACCATTTGCGTGAGGATGTTAATATGTGTAAAAAAATGCTCAAAGATTTTGGCTTAGACCCTGAACAAGGGCACATTATCAATGGGCATACACCTGTCAAAGAAATAGATGGTGAAGATCCAATTAAAGCTGAAGGAAAAATGATTGTGATTGATGGAGGCTTTTCGAAAGCTTATCAGTCAACAACAGGTATCGCAGGTTATACATTACTTTATAATTCATTTGGTATGCAACTAGTCGCACACCAACATTTTAATTCCAAAAAACATGTTTTACTGAATGGCGCTGATGAACTTTCTATACGTCGTGTCGTCGATAAGGAGTTACAACGACAAAAAATAAGACATACAAACACCGGACAAGATATTCAAGAAAAAATCGATATTTTAAAAGAACTTATGCATGATCGTTATGTTAACTAATCAGTATTTATAAAAAACCCCGTTCACACATGATTTTCAATCTGTATGGACGGGGATTTTTTATATATTCGAATGTAAATAAGCATCTTTTAAATAGCCAATCATACCTTCTTCTGAATTTGTAATATTTTGATTATCACGTTTAAATGTGACTTCGTTATTATCATCAATATGATAGAGGACCATGTCATAAGCCGTTAAATTATCCTTACTCGAAACTGGCATTTCTAAAATATTATGTTCGACGATATAGCGATTAAACCAATGCGACGTAAAATCAGAATCAAATAGTATGTGATTTCTAATTGGTCCATCTAAGTTACTTCGCGCATGTTCATCACTAAAAGAAACTGGCATCATGTTGACATTTTTCAAACCAAACTCAGGCACTAATTCATTAAACGCCAAACTATTGAACACAAAAGATTGAGTCATTAATAAACATTTATTGTAACGTGTCATATCGGCATATATACGATCATTACTAGATAATAAATTGCCTTCAAATACTTCAAAATCTAATTCCTGTGCTCGTTTTGATGTGTTATTAAATAAATTAAAAGTCATAACTGGAATGTGATGTTCCCTCAATTTCGCACCTAAATGAAATGAAAATTCACTTTCTCCAACAATAATGACGCCCGGTGGTTCCGTACTTGAAAGGTGCATCATTTTGCTTAACGGTAGAAAACTAAAGCCATAAATGACCACAGTTATAAATACTAATCCAAATGTAACAGGCGTGATGTATTCTGCCATGGGTGTTCCTTTTTCTACAAATAAGCCTCCAAAGAACTGTGCAACAGTAAGTACGACAATACCTCGTGGTGCCATCATTGAAACCATAGCTCTTTCCCGTTTAGAAATCTCAGTATTCATCGTAGATAACAATATAGAAATAGGTCTGACTAATATAATCATGACTGCACAGAATATAAATAGTTTCCACGATATAATACTTTCTAACACATTTAAAGTTAACGAAGACGTAATTAATATAAAGACGGTAGAAACCATAATAGAAGATGCATTTTCAATAAAATGATCTGATTCTTTAAAGATCAAATCATGACGCTTCATACGTGCCATCATTAACCCAAATATGGTTACCGCAAGTAGCCCTGATTCATGCAATATTTCATCACATATTGCAAAAATAAGTAAAATAAAAACCAATTGGATGGGTGGCATTAAATTTTGTGGAATGAGATCTCTTTTAATGAGCATCATAAATAAATAAGAAGCACCAAAACCTATAACAATGGCAATAACAAAACGTAAAGCAAAACTTAAAATAATTTGAATCTCAAAACCTTGCTCTACGATTTGAAAAACATAAAATGCACCTAACGCTAACATTGGTCCAATAGGATCAAGAATAATACTTTCCCACCTTAAGATGGAATCTACACTTTTCCTAACTTTTGCTTGTTTTAATAATGGCTGAATCACGGTAGGACCCGTAATTAAAAATAAACCACCTAATACAAGTGATATCGTTACTGAGAAACCTAATACAAAATGTAAAGCCATGGATCCTAAAATCCAAGCAATCACTGCCCCCACAGTAATGATTCTTATAACTGCTTTAGAGATACCTTTTAACTCACGAAAATCTAAGTTACTGCTACCTTCAAACAAGATGATTGCAACTGCCAACGAAACGAGTGGGCTAAACACCTCTTGACCCAGACTTTCTTGAGGGTTAATCAATCCAAAAATAGGGCCCACAAGCAACCCTACAATAGCCATAACAACGATGGATGGCCATTTTATTTTATCGGCGAACCATTGGCTAAAAATACCCAACGCTAAAAAGATAACAATGAGTAATGTTAGTGGTAAGTTTAATAAAGTCACTTTGTTCCCTCTCTCTTATACAGATTAAATTTCGTTATCTTCCAAATCACTTTAAACATTTATCACATAATAAATAAACATACTATCAAATTTTTAAATTTAACGCATCCAAAGAACCTTCATCATTTACCCACTTTGATAAACCATTAATCTAAATACGTTTATGTGCGCACTTTTAAGTTCTCTCTAAAAATACAATTGTTCTTATCAAAAATACTTTTTCTTTTCAATTTATTTTATTTTAAGCTAAAATAATAAATTGTGAGTATATATATGAATGACATTTATATTATCTACACCATTGAAAGGATTTATATGACTATGACAAGTTTAAAAGAAATTAT
Source organism: Staphylococcus saprophyticus subsp. saprophyticus ATCC 15305 = NCTC 7292 (assembly GCF_000010125.1). NCBI lineage: Bacteria > Bacillati > Bacillota > Bacilli > Caryophanales > Staphylococcaceae > Staphylococcus > Staphylococcus saprophyticus. The sequence continues at coordinate 432,101 of NC_007350.1, read as the reverse complement.
TATTGTGGCATTTGCTTTTGTTGGTGTGGTTGTAGGCGCTGGATTTGCTACAGGTCAAGAAATATTCCAATTCTTTACCAGTAATGGCAATTACAGTATCTGGGGCGTGATTATAACGGGTTGTATTGTCACTCTAGGTGGCATTTTTGTACTCCAAACTGGCTATAAATTAAATGCACATAATCACACTGGACCTATAAAGTATTATTTACCCAAGCGTATTGCCACTTTATTTGATATCATCTTAACTTTATTTCTACTTGCACTCGCTATGATTATGACGGCAGGTGGGGTTTCAACGATTCATGAAAGTTTTAATATACCATATGCATTGAGTTCTGTACTTTTAATTTCAATTATTTTAATAACATTATTCTTAAAATTTGAACGCCTCATCGCAATTCTAGGTATGGTCACACCTTTTTTAGTTATTATCGTTACTATTATTGCTATGTATTATTTAATGACCGGTTCACTCAGCTTTAGTGATCCCAATCAATACGCGAATACCGGGACTCGTTCTGATCAATGGTGGTGGTTCGATGCAATTAACTATGGGAGCTTACAAATTGCAGCAGCGTTCAGCTTTTTATCTGTAATGGGAGGTCGTTTAAAATTTAAATCTTCCTCTGTTTACGGAGGCATGATAGGTGGCTTAATCATTACTTTCCTATTGCTTATGTTAAACTTAGGCATGGTATCGCAATTCTCTCACATAAAAGATGTCGCACTGCCATCACTATTATTAGCAAAAGAAATTTCTCCTATGATTGGTTTATTTATGTCTATCGTTATGATATTAGTTATTTATAATACTGTCGTGGGTCTTATGTATGCATTTGCTTCTAGATTTACAAGACCTTATAGCAAACATTATTATATTATGATTATTTGTATGGCAGTCCTTACCTTTGCTACGACCTTCATTGGGTTTATTGATTTAATAGGAAAAGTATTTCCTGTTATGGGGATCTTTGGTTTTATATTATTATTTCCAATTTTGATAAAAGGTATTTCACGTAAATAACCCCCATTTAAAAATGCTAAACTATTGCTTATTACAATAAAATATCTCTGTAAATGGCAACATCATTAACTTATACGCTATAAGTTAATGATGTTGCCATTATTTTTCTAAAAGCTAGCTTTACATAAGGTTTTGACAGAACTATAATTATTATGAAAAATCTTATAATAAATTAATAGGATATGATGTTAAATTTAGTGTGGTAAGCGCTCTAGTTGCCTATTCTACGCTAGTTTGCTTAAATACGATTTTAATATCATATACTTGTACTATATTTAGTTTTTTATCAAATAAAAGGACAAGAAAGGTGCATCATAATATGAATAGTGACATCCACTACAGAAAATTTATCTTTCCCATATTGATTGGTATCATTATCTGGCTACTTACCCCAATTAGACCAGAAGGCTTAGATGTTGGCGCATGGCATATGTTTGCAATTTTTGTAGCAACAATTATTGGTTGTATTACACAACCTCTTCCAATAGGCGCCGTTGCAATGATTGGTTTTACACTCGCGGTATTAACGCAAACCGTTAAGATAGACACTGCAGTTTCTGGATTTGGAAATAGTAGTATTTGGCTTATAGCAATGGCATTTTTTATTTCAAGAGGATTTGTAAAAACAGGTCTAGGCCGACGCATCGCCTTACAATTTGTTAAATTATTCGGTAAGAAAACTTTAGGCTTGGGCTATTCATTGATTGGTGTAGATTTAATCTTAGCACCTGCCACACCAAGTAATACAGCACGTGCTGGTGGTATTATGTTTCCAATCATTAATGCACTTTCCCGTTCATTTGGATCAAAACCTGAAGATGGTACCCAACGTAAAATGGGTGGATTCCTTATCTTTACAGAATTCCACGGCAACCTTATTACAGCTGCCATGTTTCTTACTGCCATGGCAGGCAACCCTTTGGCTCAATCTTTAGCGAAACATCAAGGCGTAGATATTACCTGGATGCAATGGTTTATTGCAGCACTCATCCCTGGCATCATATCGTTAATCCTTGTGCCATTAATTATTTATAAAATGTATCCTCCAGAAATTAAAGAAACTGCTAATGCGAAATCTTGGGCTCAAAACGAGCTTAAAGATATGGGTAAAATGGCGACCAGTGAAAAATTTATGGTTAGCATCTTTCTCGTTGCACTTGCACTTTGGGTATTAGGTAGTACGTTAAATATCAATGCGACATTAACCGCTTTTATCGCACTATCCTTATTACTCATTACCGGTGTCCTTACTTGGAGTGACGTACTCAAAGAAACTGGTGCTTGGAATACATTAGTATGGTTCTCAATATTAGTAATGATGGCTAACCAACTTAATGAACTGGGCTTTATTTCTTGGCTAAGTAAGTCTATCTCAGGTAGTTTAGGAGGTCTTAGTTGGCCAATCGTGTTAGTACTATTAATCTTATTCTACTTCTATTCTCATTATTTATTTGCTAGTTCAACCGCGCATGTAAGTGCTATGTACTCAGCATTATTAGGCGTCGCTATCGCTACTGGTGCACCACCACTTTTCAGTGCGTTAATGTTAGGTTTCTTCGGTAATTTAATGGCATCTACTACACATTATAGTAGTGGTCCTGCACCTATTTTATATTCAGCAGGCTATGTTTCTCAAAATCGATGGTGGACGATGAATGCCGTACTTGCGATATTTTACTTTATTGTATGGTTAGGTATCGGCTCTTTATGGATGAAACTCATCGGCCTTATGTAACTATAAAGCCCTATGTTATGATTTCAACGACATGATTAATGCTATAGTCATGTAAATGTTTGAAATATACATAGGGCCTTTATTTTTATTTTAACTGTTACACCATGCTTCTACTGTTGTCACATCTGCATAACGCGTTAATATTTTATTGATTAAAAATTGATGTTTTTCTACATCTTGATCGGCCATTGCATCTGATAATAGCGTTAGCTTATAATCTTTGTCTGCCGCTTCAACTGCTGTAGATAATACGACACCGCTCGTACTCACACCTGTAAGTACAAGATGATCAACTTGCAAACCGCGTAATAACACCTCTAAATTACTACCAGTAAACGCACTTAATCGATGCTTCGTTACAAGGGGTTCCTTTGCTTGGCGATTCAATGCTTCAACAATTTGAGTTGATTCATCTTGTTTATTCATAGGCACGCCTTTTGCTTTCATTTGCGAAAACATTTTATTATTTGGTGAAACTTCCATATATTCACCTGTAAACGCAACACGTACAAAAATGACTGCCACACTATTACGACGCGCGTGTTCAATTGCTTTTTGATTATTAGCTATTACATTTTCTTTTTGCTGCAAACCATTTACAATACCATTTTGCATATCCATCACTATCAACGCTTGATGATTCATTATGATCGCCACCTTTTCTATTATCCATATATTATAGTCTAGATTGACTTCATTTTCTAAAATTGAAATCGCCACAAGCCATCTACACTTTGTATCATGTATAACAAATGGTGACTTATATTGGGAAATTATTTAAAAATATTGTTTAATAAGTCTCGACCCGCTACCACACCTGCTTGAGTCAGTTCGTGACTATTCACCCAAACTTGCGTGACATTTGCACCACGGTTTTCGAATAAATCAATGACATTTTGACTATCTTTGCTTGTAACAATTGGGTCATGTTCACCCATTGAAAGTAATACATGCATACCACTTAAATCTTTATCATTCGCATCATTCACCGGATAAAGTGGTGCATATAACAGTGCTGTTTGAAATGAAATGTCCTGATGTAAAATCATGCTGATTGCAATATTAGAACCGTTTGAAAAACCTACAGGAATTGCTAGCGATAAATCAAAACCATAGCGTTCAGCAGCTTCTTTTAAAAATGCAATGAGTCTATCTGTTCGAAAGTTTAAATCCTCTATATCGTATTGTCCTTCACCGTGACGTTTGAAGAAACGGTTCATTCCATTCTCAGATACTTCACCTCTTATACTTAACACATTATACTTAGGGTTAAGTAGCTGACTTAATGGTAATAAATCACTTTCATCTCCACCTGTCCCGTGTAGTAAAATCAATGTAGGTGCATTTGCTTCACCTTCTCTAAAAATATGTTCCATATCAAGTGTGCCTCCTCTTATATCTATTTTCTATATACGAATAGGTGGTAGCAATTGAAGTATCGTTTCTCTTCTGTCTTCAAATTGAGGTGGTAATACTAAATGCGTACCTAATGTTTCAAATCGTTCATCCACTGTAAAACCAGGGCCTTCTGTCGCAAATTCAAAGATAATGCCACCCTGCTCTTTCATATAAATAGCTTTGAAATAGTTGCGATCTTTAACGTCAGTCACATGATAACCTTTACCAGTCATTTTAACTAACCATTCTCGTTGTACTTTATCAGTTGGAACTGACCAAGCAATGTGATGAACAACACCAACACCCCAACGAACATTCATTTGAGCGCTTTCTTTTTTGATAATCACATGATGTTGCCAATGGCCTTTTGTTTCAACATGTACCACATTGTCATCTTCGTTCACTTTATGAAGACCCATATCGTTTACTAGTGTATTCAACGTTGCCTTAGGATGACTAGATAATAAAGTCACCCCATGAAATCCAATGATACTCTGTGCGTCAGTTTGGTCGTTATCGTCATCTGCTTCAACTAATGCTAAAGGTAAGTCATGTGTATCGTTAAATTCTAATGTTTCACGATCAAACAATCTAGTTTCTACTACTTCAATTTGATGTGCTTGTAAATGTGCTTTCCAAATATCCCTTGAGTTTTTAGGTATTCTAAAAGCAATGCGTTCGACTTGCCCATTTCCTTTACGACCTTTATGTGCATTTGGCCAATTGAAAAACGTTAAAATCGTACCATTTTCAATATTTCCATTTGAGAAGTAAAGATGATAAGTGGATGGATCATCATAATTAACCGTTTTTTTAATTAACTTTAGATTTAATACATCTCTGTAAAATCGAATATTTTCTTCTGGATTACCTACAATTGCTGAAATATGATGAATATGTTGAATTGCTTCCATAAAATTACCTCCTTAAATATTTGAATTTAAATTTCCCTTTATATCTTATGCTATGGTGGTTTACTCTAACCAAAAGTCCTTTTATCTGCTTGTATCAAACGGACGTATTTCTGATTCAATATAGGCTCTTTGTGGTTCTAGAAATGGTGGTAAAGCTAGACTTTCACCCAATGTTTCATAAGGCTCATCACCCATAAATCCAGGTCCATCTGTAGAAACTTCAATTAATATATGTCCTATTCGTGCATATAACGCTTCAAAATAAAATCGATCTACTAAACCAGAATTACCGATACCTAATGTTTGATATTTTTCTAACCATTGTACGATTGCTGCATGATCTTTTAGTCTAAATGATACATGATGCACCTCACCATAACCTTGTCTTGCTTCAGGTCCATCTGTATCTTTCCTTAAGATAACTTGCCCCCCATTACCCCCTTCACCGACTTCTAAAATGACTACTCCGTCTTCTTTAGTTAAGACTGTCATGCCAAATACATCTTCAAGTATTTTCATAAAATCCTCAAAATAACTCACGGTAATTTCGATAGGACCTAGACCATAGATTGCTTTATCCATTGGTACTGGACCATTTTTCCATGGTTTACCTGGTGCCACACCTTTATTATGCTCATCAGACACCAGTTGGTAACTTTGACCATCTACCTCTTCAAACGGTAATACCTTTGTACCAAAGAGTGATTGTATACCCTCATGTTTAATATTAAATTCGTCAAATCGTTGCTCATAATATTCCAACGCTTCATCGTTAGGCACTCTAAATGAAGGACGTGTAATTGAATTTGTACCTGCTGACCCTTTAGGAATATTAGGAAAATCAAAGAATGTCATATCCGTTCCAGGTGAGCCTTCGTCATCCGCAAAAAATGTATGATACGTATAAATATCATCTTGATTTACTGTTTTCTTAACGAGTCTCATACCTAATACTTCTGTGAAAAATTGATAGTTTCTTTCCGCATCATCTGTCATTGCTGTGACATGATGAATACCTAATAATTGGTTATTTGTCATAATAAACGCCTCTCCCTTATAATTATCTCGATTTCGAAGTAATTTTTGATAAAAATTTTAAGTGCCCTTTTATTCAATCGGTTGAGCACTTAATTTTTTTAAAGTTGTTTGTAATACCGTTATTTCTTCATCTGTTAGTACTGAAAAAGTAGATTCTAATGTTGATGCATGATCTGGGAATATTTCATCCATCATACTACGTCCCTTATCGGTTAAAGATGCATTCGTCACACGCTTATCTTTCTCATTGCGTTGTCTAACTACACAGCCTTTTTCTTCTAATTTATCTACGACATACGTAATGCTACTACTTGCTATTAATACACGATTACCGATGCGTTGAATGGGTTGGTCACCTTTATTGTAAAGCAACTCCATTACAGCAAATTCTGTTACATTTAATCCATAACGTTGCACATCTGTTTTAACGATTTTCATTAGATGATCTAAGGTTCTATTTAAACCAACAAATGTATTTAAAGATATTTGTGTACGATCCACTTTTTTCACCTACTCCCTAAATTTATTTCGAATTCGAGATAAATTATAATGCGCTATTCACTTTCTGTCAACATACAAGTATAAAAAATATATCACCCACTATAAATTTAGCATTAGTCCGTTTTAAGCACTTTCAGTAAGACATATAAAATAATATATTGAATGTACGTTTCAATGAAAATCAAGCGTTCGGTTTTTCATCATTACTTAAGTGGTATGTATATATTGTGAGGTGCACAATTGAATCAATTATTTATAAACAATGAATTTATAGCAAGTAAATCTACTGACACAATGGATGTTATCAACCCTGCAACAGGAGAAAAAATAGATACGATTACATTTGCAACGGAAGCCGAAGTCAATGATGCTGTAGAAAAATCCAAACAAGCTCAATTAGAATGGGAAAAAACACCAGAGCCTACACGCGCTGATCATGTTAAATTGCTCATTCCATTATTAGAACAAAACAAAGATACATTAGCTGAACTTTATGTTAAAGAGCAAGGTAAAACCTTAGCTTCAGCAAAAGGTGAAATTGATAAAGCTATTCAATTCATTGACTATATGACTGGATTGAGTATGAATAATAAAGGAGAAGTTTTAAAAAATAGTCGTGAAAATGAAACCATTTTACTAACGAAAAAACCGATTGGTGTAACTGCAGGCATTGTACCTTGGAATGCGCCAATTATGGTCTTGATGAGAAAAGTGATTCCTGCTGTTATTACTGGTTGCTCTGTTGTCATTAAACCAAGTGAAGCAACTTCTTTAATTACATTAAAAATCGCAGAATTACTACGTGCCTCAACGATACCTGCTGGCCTAGTACAAATATTACCAGGTACAGGCGAAACTGTAGGAACGCAACTAGCACAACATCCTGATATCCAACTCATTTCATTAACCGGTAGTATGCGCGCTGGTAAGTCTGTCTATGCTGAAAGTGCCTCTACAGTCAAAAAAGTGAACTTAGAGCTTGGAGGTAACGCGCCAGTTATCGTTACATCAAATGCTGACTTAGATAAAGCCGTTAATTATATTGTTACAGCAAGAATAAATAATGCTGGTCAAGTTTGCACTTGTCCTGAGCGTATTTTTGTCCACCAAGATATTCACGATACATTTATCGACAAATTGAAAGCTCAAATGGAACAATTAACAGTCGGCGATCCGTTTGATGAATCTACAGATTATGGTGCCATTATTAATCAACAACAACTTGACAGTATAGATGACAAAGTACAAAATGCTGTAAAAAATGGTGCTCAATTAATCACTGGTGGTCATAAAATTAAGCGTTCTGGTTTCTTTTATGCTCCTACTATTTTAGATCATATCAATCTCGAAGACAGTGCGTTCAAAGAAGAAATATTCGGTCCTGTTTTACCAATTGTGACATATTCTGAATTTGAACATGCGCTTAACCAAGCCAATGATACGAATGCAGGCTTATCATCATATATCTTTTCTGAAAACTTAAAAGAAATTATGTTAGCTACTGAAAAACTTAAATTTGGTGAAGTTTATGCCAATTGTGAAGCCGAAGAAGTCGTTAATGGTTTTCATGCTGGCTGGAGAGAATCTGGCTTAGGTGGCGCTGATGGTATTCATGGCTTAGAAGAGTATTATAATACAACTGTTTCTTATATTAGATATGATTAACTAACTTAGACCATGTCTTTTGTTAATACCGACTATTATTTTTATAATATAAGTTCATTAGATTGATACTGACGGAAAAGTGCTCAAAATAAAAAAGGTGCACATAGCTTATTTATGACAGTTCATAAATGGTTATGCGCACCTTTTTCTAATTAATGATTTAATGCTTTATCCAATGATTTAATATTTTCTTTCATAAGTGATTGATAGGTTATATCTTTATCATTCATTTCTTTTTTAGATAGTGTAGCCATATTGTGAAAGCTAAGCGGTGTTGTGTTAGATTCTTTCTGAATAACATCTGTTACTTTAGAAGAGATGTTTTGTTCATAAAGCACATACGGTTGTTTTGTATCATCAATGCGCTTAACAATAGCCATTAAATCCCTTTGACTAGGTTCTTCATTATTCATACCACTGACACCTTCTTGCTTAAATCCATAACGATTGGCTAAATAACCAATAGAATCATGCGAAATCACTACTGTATCTCGTTTAGGATTTGAAGTAATATCTTTCATTTCATGATTAATATCATCCAAATCAGCAATAAGTTGTTTATAACGTTTTTCATAATATGCTTTATGGCGTGAATCTTTTTTCACTAAGTCATCCTTAATCGCTTTCACCATCTTTTTGTTTAGAACTGGGTCTAGCCAAATATGTGGATCTTTGCTACCCTCTTCGTGATCATGCCCTTCATGTTCATCGTGTTCTTCATGCGCTTCGTGTCCTTCGTGCTCATGGTCATGTTCATGTTCATGATTTGATAATAAATCAGCTTGCTTTAAATTCGCTGCTACAGGTAATTTTAGATGCTCATTATTGATTGAGCCCGCAATTTTTTTAGCGACAGGATCCATATCTTGATTAGAATAAATAAATAAATCGCTCTTAGCAATATTCACCATTTCTTTTTGTGTTGGCTCAAAAGAATGCATATCTGCGCCAGGCGGATAAATTGATTCAACATCTACATATTTGCCACCAATTTGCTCCGTAAAACTTTGAAAAGCAAAAGCTATTGTATATATTTTAAGTTTATTATTTGTACTGACGTCTTTTTTCTCACTTTTATTGATGTTACCACACGCACTTAATGTAATCATCATTACACATGTCAGCATGATTATTATACTTTTCTTCAAAAAACGCCCCTCCAAATCGAAATTATTTCGTTAAAACTATAAACTTATTTTTGCAATATTTCAATGCTTTTAACTCAATCTATTACATTTCTTCTCATTTCATTCAATCACAAATTGTTTAATAGTCGCTAAAATGTGATATTTAATAACTATAGACAAAAATTAAGGAGCGATATTATGGCTGAAATTAAACAAGGTACAAACAAATTTTACATTGGTGATGACGAAAATAATCCACAAGCTCAAATTACTTTTAACCAACAAAATGATAATCAAATCGATATTGACCACACTGGTGTACCAGAAGAAATGGGTGGCCAAGGTATTGGTTCTCAGTTAGTTAAAGCTGTTGTTGATTACGCACGTGACAATAATTTAAAAGTATCTGCTACATGTCCATTTGCTAAAAGCGTTATTGAAAAACATGATGAATATCAAGATGTGTATGTCGGTTAATCAAACATTGGACCTATTAATATAGGCATAGGACATCGAGTTTCACACTCGTCATCCTATGCCTATACTTATATTTAAATTAATTATGATAACAGTTTTATCCATTCTGTAATAAATACATATTATGATAAATACCTTTTTGTGCTATCAATTGTGCATGCGTACCACGTTCAACAATTTCCCCTTTATTTAATACAAATATTTGATCAGCATCTTGAATTGTAGATAATCGGTGGGCAATCGCTAATGTCGTACGGCCTTTTCTCATTTTATTCAAAGATTGTTGGATTTGTTCCTCTGTTTCTGAATCTATATTCGCTGTGGCTTCATCTAAAATTAGGATTTTAGGATTTGTTGCAATCGTTCTTGCAAAAGCAATCAACTGTCTTTCACCACTTGAAAATGCGCTACCTTTCTCAATCACTTTATGTTGATATTGATTTGGCAGTTTTTCAATAAAATGATTTGCATGAACAAACTCTGCTGCTGCTTTCACTTGTTCAAATGTCATTGAAGGATGATAAAGTTTAATATTTGAAGCTATCGTGCCATAGAACATAAAGGCATCTTGTAAAACCAAGCCAATTTTTTCTTTCAATTCTGTTTTTGGTATCTTTTTAATTGAATTGCCGTCTATTTTAATATCACCGCGATTGAATTCATAGAAACGCATGAAGAGATTGATGATAGAACTTTTACCAGAACCTGTATGACCGACAAGCGCAATCATTTCTCCTGGTTTCGCGGTCAAACTAATGTTTTTTAACACGTCTGTTTCTCCGTCATAACTAAAGCTCACATTGTCGAACTCGATTTCACCGGTCTCAATAGCATTGTCATTGTTTGCTTCTTGTTGTGGTTCATACGTATCATCATTGATGAGTGCAAACACTCTACTTGCTGAAACCAGCGCTTGTTGCAGTATATTTAAATTTTGACTTACTTGATTGATAGGTTCAAAAAAACGTTCCATATATTGTACAAAAGCAAACACCACACCTGCAGTGATGCCAGTAGTAAAGCTGATTACTCCAAAGTATCCAAGAATCATTACAACCGCAAAAATTGAAATAGAACTGATTGCAGGGCGAAGTAAAAGACTATCTAATTTAACAGTTTTTAACATATATTGATAATGTTCATCATTAATCTTATTAAATTCTTTATTTAATCGGCGTTCTTGATTAAAGGCTTGGATAATTTTCATGCCTTCTATAGATTCCGCTAACTTCGAATTTAAATCAGATAACCGTTGTCTTGACTTTGAAAATAAAAAAGCAGAATACTTTCTATAACTTGCTAATATTATCATTATGATAGGTAAAAAAATGAGCGCAATTAAAGCTAATTTGACATCTAACACAAACATCATGATGTAACTTGAAATCATCATAAAGAATGCCATTATAAAGGTGGAAAAAACACCTACAATCATATCAACAATCGTTTCTGTATCATTTGTAAGTCGAGAAACAATGCTACCACCAGGTACTTTATCAAAGTATCTCATACCTAATTTACCCAGCTTATTAAATGCATCAATCCTTAATTGTTGAATTACTTTAAATGCTAAATATTGAAATAAATATTGGCTAAAGTAAAGGGTGATAGCGCCAATCAACTGTATGCTAATAAAAATAACAATCAACCATACCATTGTCTCTTTAGGAAAATGGCGTGGTGTCAAATAATCATCGATGAAAATTTTCACCATATAAGGTGTCATCATACTAGCAATCGTTGATAATATGAGCGTAATAAATGCCAAAACAATAATCCATTTATAGGGTAAGGTGTATTTAAATAACCTAATGAGTGCGCTACCTTGATCTTTTGCTGTTAGATTAGCATTTTCAGTCATTTTCACCATCCCCTTTCGTTAGACTATCCAAGTTGCGAGACAGTTGCTCTTGTAATGCTTGAGCCTGGTAAGTATCGTAATACCAACCTTTTTTACTCATCAGTGTTGCGTGATTACCACGCTCGATGATACGGCCTTCATTCATTACTATAATTAAATCGGCGTGTTTTACAGCACTCATTCTATGTGCCGTTATAATATTGGTCTTACCGCTTCTCAGACGTTCCAAATTTTCTAATATGGCTTCTTCTGTTTGTGCATCTACTGCTGATAATGAATCATCTAAAATGAGTATTTCTGGATTAACGAGTAGCGCACGTGCAATAGAAACACGTTGCTTTTGACCACCTGATAACGATACACCACGTTCTCCTACTACGGTTTGGTAATCTTTAGAAAATTGCATGATATCATCGTGAATGTGACTAAGCTTGCTAGCTTCAAATATTTTCTCATCGTCAATCGTTTCATTACTAAATGCAATATTATTACGTATGGTTGTTGAAAATAAAAAATGTTCTTGTGGCACATAACCAAATTGAGCTCTTAATGACTCAACATTGTAATCACGAATGGGATGTCCACCAAATTCAATATCTTGAGCGTGTTGTGTATCAAATTCTCGTAATAATAACCTAATTAATGCACTCTTACCTGAACCTGTACGACCAACAATACCAACTGTAGAACCTTCTTTAATTGTAAAATGAATATCATAAATACCTTGATCCTCATTACCCGGGAAATAAAACTGATTTATATTAAACCTTATATCCCCTTGAGGACGTTCATCAATGACATATGAAGTATCGATATCATTAGGTAGTTCGCCAATTTCCTCAATACGTTCATATGATGCTTTAGCTCTTTGGACAATATTAAAAAACAGGCCTAGCGCTAGTAAAGGCCATACCAGCATGCCAAGATATGTATTAAATGTGATTAACTGCCCCAAGCTGATATCATTATGAAAAACCATCTGCGCACCGAATGCGATCGATAAGAAATAACTCATACCTATGACTAAAGTAATCGTTGGATCAAAAAGTGCATCTATTTTTGATACTTTCAAATTTTTCGCAACAACATCATCACTTAAATGCTTAAAATCCGCCTGATCACTTGGTTCATAGCCAAACGTTTTGGTTACTTTGATACCTGCCACACTCTCTTGCGTCTTATCATTTAGTTTACTAAACGCAGCTTGTGCTTTTTTAAATCCTTTACTTAGTAGCGAACCATAAATGCTGGTAAGCAATACCATAAATGGAAGTGGAATCATGGCAATCAACGTTAATTTCCAACTGACTGTTGTTGCCATCGTGATGATGACTGTGCCACCAGTTATCAATGAATCTGCAATCATTAAAATACCTGCACCTGCAGCATTTTGAACAGCTCTGATATCATTCGTAGCATGTGCCATCAGATCACCTGTTCTTCTATTTTGGAAAAAGATAGCACTCATTTCTGTATATTTTTTATATAGATAGGTCCTTAATATCTTACCTAATTTTTGACTTGTTCCAAATATAGATAATCTCCATACATATCTAAGAACGTAAGTTAATATTGCAGTAATAACAAGTATGAATAAATAAATGGCTAATAATCGAGGCGTTAATCTATTAGAAGTCATCTCATCAATTGTACGACCAATGATTTGAGGCGGTACAATTTCAATTAATGCGATTAACAATAAGGTGCCTAAGCCTATGAGATAACTCGTTTTTTGTTGTTTAAAAAACCAACCTAATTTCAAGAATACTTTCATCACGCCACCTCCATAAAATCATGATTTAATACCAAATCTATCAATTATTATGGACATCCATGCTTTATATCAGTCCATACAATACGTGTCTCATATTTTACCACAACTTAACATCTGTAAATAGAATGGATATATTACACACTAACTATCCACAGATTTCCATTGAATTTAAAAAATGAACTTGAGACATTTGCCATATCTCAAGTTCTAGCCTGGTATTATGCTATTGTTAACCTAGTTTGCATTTTTACGTTGTTTTTCCTGAAATTCATAAAACACTTGGAACAATAGTATTAACATAGCCGGATGATATGTTTCCGTTTCTATATACACATCGTGCCTGGAAGCAAATTTAAATCGCTCTGATTTTGTTTGCATAATTTCTTGATTACTCTCTGTCACCTTTACACTTCTCGAAAAAAATCCTGACTGAAATTTTATTATATCTCCTTGAGTCCCTTCAAAATACATAGTTGGTTTGAGCCCCATTTTCGAACGAAATAGGCCTATGGGTTGATTATTCTTTTCAACTGTCCAGACTGTCTTAAAAGGTTTTTTAATAGCACCGCTTATCGCACCCTCTTGCAACACACGATAGGTGTCTTGGCCATCTGTAATCTCAAAGTTCTGCTTGTTATTACCTAAATATGCCATTGTTTGTTGTACAGCCGACGTATAAAACAGTTCGATGGTAAACACTACATCTTCTTTATCATTATAAATTTCTATCGCTGAGCTAGAAGCATTGAAAAAGTTTTCTTTAAAATAATAGTGTGTCATCTATAACATCCTATTCTTTTGGATTTAATACATTGCGTTATACCCATTTTACAAAAATGAATCTTTTAATGCCACCAAATATATTTTTTATACTTTCCGAGCTTTGTGTATTGACTTAGTATATTTTTTATACTAGTATTCAACTTGTAATAATTATAAATACATGCAATGAATAAGGAGCTAAATTATGACTTTCCACGATAAAAATGCAACGCAAGTAACAAATATCACATTAAACGTCTCAGATTTGAAAAATATGATTAAATTCTACACACAAATTTTAGGGTTAACTATTAAACACGAAACAAATCATGCCGTTACCTTTAATGTCGGCGCACATGGACATACGCTAACACTAAATGAAATAGAAAACGGACGTCGTCCCTCTATGAGAGAATCAGGACTATTTCACATGGCGCTCTTATTACCGACGCGTCAAGATCTCGGTAATTTCTTATATCATGCTGCAAGTACAGGTGTTCAAGTTGGCGGTGGCGATCACCTTGTCAGTGAGGCGCTCTATTTTGCAGACCCTGAAGGTAATGGGATTGAAATTTATTATGATAGACCTAAAGCAGGTTGGATTTGGAATGACAATAAAGTGAAGATGGATACGCTCGAAGTCGATGCGAATGACTTAGTTGAACAAAGAAGTGAAAATGGATGGCAAGGTATGCCAGATGATGCAAAAATTGGTCACCTACACTTAAAAGCTGCTGATATAGGTCAATCCCGTCATTATTATCTCGACGAACTCGGCTTAGACCACGTTTCTGATTTACCACAGGCTGTATTTATGTCAACTAATCATTACCACCACCACATTGCTTTTAATACTTGGCAATCCAATATGTTACGCCAAAACAATAGCCAAAGTTTAGGCTTAACACATATAGAAATATATAAACCAAATGCACAAGAAACACAATTTATTGGACCAGAAGGTTTCGAAATTTTAGTTCATAGCAATACACATCTCGTTGCTGATAAAGACTAATTGATGCTAGGAAGATGTTATGACATTGATTGCAAAAGCAGTGTTCATTCAAGTTAAATGCGCACTGCTTTTTATTGTTTTCAGAAACGATATCGGCGTTTCTTTTTGACTTATGATAAACATCTACCCTATATTAAATATATAATCATTTTTATTACTAAGTTAATAAATAAGGGATGTTATATTTATTATGAAAATTACTAAAATATTGAATAACAATGTGGTTATTTCAAAGATTAACAATGAAGAACGTATCGTCATGGGAAAAGGGATTGCCTTTGGCAAACAAAATGGTCAAGAGCTAGAAAAAGACAAAATTGATAAAGTTTTTAGACTCACAAGCGAAGAACAAGAACGTATGCTCACGTTACTTAATGAAATCGATCAAAATGTCTTATTAACGACTCAAGATATTATTATCAAAGCCAATCAGCTTTATGAAAAACCTATGTAGAATCTATTTACCTATCACTAACGGACCACATAGATTACGCTATTAAAAGAACCAGAGAAGGTCACATTATTAAAAATCCATTATTATACGAAATCAACAGACTCTATCCTAAAGAATATGATTTATCAATAAACGCAGTTGAGACCATTAACCGCCGCTTTGATATTCAGTTACCTAAAGATGAGGCTGGATTTATTGCTATGCATATTGTCAACGCAAGTATGGATGAAAATATCGCAAATATATATGAAATCACAAAGATTACCAAAAGTATTTTAGATATTGTGCGCTATCACTTTAATTTACACATTAATGAAGATGCCCTAAGCTACTCCAGATTTATGACTCACCTCAAATTTTTCAGCCAAAGATTAATTAACCATGAGTCACTAAACGAAGTGACTGATGAATCATTGCTACAAGTATTGCAACAAAAACATGTGAAATCCGATGCATGTGTAGATAAAAAATCCTTACTTAGAAGCATCCGATTGGGGCTGGCAAATCGATTCAATTGGACTCAGAGTCGTCTTAAATGAATTGTGGGACCGTTATAATAAACCGTTATTCATTGTTGAAAATGGGTTAGGTGCAAAAGACACTATTGAAGATGGCCAAATTCATGATAATTATCGCATTGATTATTTACAAAAACATATTGCTGAAGCAAAAAGAGCCGTTGAAGATGGCGTTGATTTAATGGGTTACCTTGCATGGGGGCCTATTGATTTAGTATCAATGTCAACGAGTGAAATAACTAAACGCTATGGCTTCATTTATGTAGATCAAGATGATTACGGTCAAGGTACTAAAAAACGTATTAAAAAAGATTCTTTTGACTGGTATAAAGCTTTAATTCAATCGAATGCACGTGATTTATAATATAAAAAGCTTGGTGCAACTGCACCAAGCTTTTCTTCATTTATTCTAACCATTCTACGATATCATCTTGTGTTTGGCGTACTTTATCTTTCGGTTCCGTTTCTCTATAACCAAAAGCCACCATAACAGATGGCGCAAAATGCGCTTCGTCTATAATGCCATCATCAGTTAAAAATTGTGTGACCGCATCTAAATCAAAGCCTTCTATTGGACATGAATCGATATTTAATAATGCTGCACTTGTCATCATGTTACCCAGTGCAATATAAGTCTGTTTTCTCGCCCAATCTAATAAAGATTGGTCATTGTCATTAATGTGAAAGTTAGTTTGAAAATCATCAAATTTCTTTTCTGTAGCTGGAATGCTCGCTTCACTATATTTTTTTACATTTCTTATCATATGTTGTACGTAATCTGATTGTGAAGTTACATTTTTGCGTGCTAAAATTAATACAAAATGACTTGCTGTATCAAGTTGCCCTTGTGCACCCCAACTGATTGCTTTAAGTTTATCTCTAATTTCACGATTTTGAATAACTACAAATCTCCAAGGCTCTAAGCCTAATGAACTGGGTGAAAGTCTCCCCGTTTCTAAAATTGTATTAAAATCACTCTCTGAAATTTTTTTGTTTGCATCAAAGCGTTTTGTTGCATGTCTAAAATTAAAAGCATCTAAAATCGTTTGTTGCATTTGAGTCATCACTTTTTGAAACCTACCTTTCAAATTAATCATTTATATATGTAGTATAGCTATTTTGAAATTCGTATTAAAACAATATGTTTATAACACAATCAAATCGGTTTGTTTAATACTTCGGATTCAATCACGCTTAACACACCTTGCTTATCATTTGAGGGTGCCACATGTTTTGCTGCTTCAAACAACGAATGATCTTCACTATTCTCCATCACATAACTATGCTCGGCTAATAGCAACATATCTAAATCATTATTTGCATCACCAAATGCCATTAATTCTGACGCGTCGAGTTGCCATGTGTTCAATAAACGTTTTAATGCGTTCCCTTTTGTTACACCAGGGATAATGATATCAATACTATCATGTCCACTAGATACAAATTCTAACTTACCATTAAAACGCGCTTTAAGATCCTCATCAAGTGTAGGATGCGTCTCACGATTTATGTTAAATGCTATCTTCACATACTCATCTTCGGGTAAGTGTTGTAAAGAATGAATTTCTTCTAATTGACGATAATAAAAATGTGCATCTTTTTTAAACGACTCAGGATTTTCCTTTAAAATATAGGCACTACTTAATCCGCATACAATTAAGTTATTGATACCTCTTTCAATATTTAAATAATCTACCACTTGCTGATAAAAGTCTCTATCGAATGTTTGATAATCATATAATTTATCCCCTTCATAAATAACCGCACCATTTTCTGCCACAAAGTACATCGCTCGTTCTCCGAAAATTGATTTCAATTTCGCATATTGGTTACCACTAGCAGCTATAAACTTAATCTGCTGCGTTTTTAATTGCTGAAATATACGTTCAAATCGTTCTTCATCGTATGTTTTTTGCGTATTTAAAAATGTACCATCCATATCAACTGCAATTGCTTTTATCATAGTGTCCCCTCAAATCTTTAAATTTATATGTTTATCTATTATTATATCGACATTGTAGTTTGATTCAAAGTAAATCCCTTACATAATAGCTGAATTCATAAAAAAACAGAGTCAAACAGCAATCCCTTTTAATAAGATTTCGCTTGTTCCACCCTGTAGGTATGAACCCATATTATAAATACCTATACTTTACCGCTTCAATTTAATCATGTTAAATATAACCATAAACGAAAAAATTTGTCTTAGATTATCTTTAATTACTTGTTTAATGATTGAATAAAGTTCAAATAATCTTGCGTATTCTCTTCTAATTGACTAGGCGCAATAGTAAATGCACTGTATAGCTTATGCGCACCAACATAGTTTGCAGATACAAATCGTGTCGTTGCAATCATCGGACTCACTAATTCATCAATTGTAAATTTCACATTACCTTCTGGTGTATAGGCTTCTGCTATTGACCCAATAGAAATCGCTAATCCTATATTCTTTCCTTTTAAGGCGTCTCCTTTAGAACCATATGCCCAACCATGTGTAAAGACTTCATCTAAGTACTGTTTCATTAATGGTGGAGAACTATACCAATATAATGGATATTGAAAAATAATATGATCATGCGCTTCTATCAGTTTTTGTTCTTTTTCGATATCAATTTTGCCATGTGGATATTCTGGATAGATTTCATGTACTGTGACAGACTCACCTATCTTAGAAAGTGCATCTCTCCAATGCTTATTCACAGTTGAATTGCTAATATCTGGATGTGCAATAATGACTAATGTAGACATTTGGTCAGTACCTCACTTTTTTAAATTTAATAAGTATATATTAATCGCATATGACTCAAATTGAAAAATTTTTTGCCTAATTTAACTAAATCTTTTTAAAATTATTTAATTTTTCATATTTATTTCAAAAAAAAGTTCATCTACTGTCACATCAAATAATTTCGCGAGTTTAAATGCTAATGACAATGAAGGGTCATATTTAGCATTTTCTATAGCATTGATTGTTTGCCTAAAAACATTTAATTGCTTAAAATCCCTTAAGAAACACCAACTTCCATTCTGTCTAAGCTGTTAACAAAAATACATTAATATTTTTGAAATTAATAAAAAGCTTACCAGTGTGTACTACACTGATAAGCTTTACTTATCTATTTCTTCACATGTATTTTAGAAACGTAATTTGATTTTTCTTTAATATCAAAAATAGTTAAGCCAACAATATCTTTTTTCTTATCAGGTATTACAATACGGATTAGATAAGAGAAGATAAATGCAACTAGGAATGAAATAATGGATACAAAGAATGGCGAATTGCCACCGCCAATACCATTGAAGATATAAGCGAAGATAATACCTAACGCCAAACCGCATATAACGCCTAGGGTATTTGTTCGTTTCGTAAAGATACCTACAGCAAATACACCCGCCAATGGCACACCTACAAGGCCCGTAATTAATAGGAATAAATCCCATAAGTCATTAGAATCTGAAGCAATTAAGTAGATAGACATACCAAATCCAAATAAACCAGAAAGTATAATCATCCATCTAGCAAAAGTAACTTCGTCTTTCTCTTTACCTTTACCGAAAATTCTATGTTTGATATCGACAGATAAACAAGCTGAAATTGAATTTAAGCTTGATGAAATTGTAGATTGTGCAGCTGCAAATATTGTTGCAATAAGTAATCCGGCAATAAATGGTGGCATTTCTGTCAGTATTAAATAAGGTACAATCGATGATGTATTAAAACCTTCTGGCAAAGCACTTTCATGTGTGTAGAAGGAATAAAGCATTGTCCCCATACCATAAAATAATGGGGCTGAAATCAATGCCAAAACACCATTCATCCATAATGATTTTTTCGTTTCAGACATGGATTCAGATGCTTGATAACGTTGTACAACATCTTGACTTGCAGTATATTGATGCAAATTATTAAATATATTCCCTAAGAAAATAATAGGAATTGCTGCCGCGGCAGTATTAAACTTCCAATTATCTGCACTGATTAATTTTTTATGATCTAGCGCGTCCGTCACTACAGTTCCCATACCACCTTTGATATGTATAATACCCAAGATAATGATTGCTGCAGCACCACCTAATAGGATGATCCCTTGAATGAAGTCACTCCATACCACACCTTCAAAACCACCAAGGAATGTATAAAGAATACACAATATCCCTACTAGACTCGCTACGACATAAGGATTTAAATCAGAAACCGCAGTAATCGCTAGCGTCGGTAAATAAATCACAATAGCTACCCTTCCTAAATGGAACAATACAAATAGCAACGACCCAATCACACGGACACTCGGCCTAAATCGTGCTTCTAAATATTCATAAGCTGATGTCACCTTTAATTTTTTAAAGAATGGTACATAAAAATAAATTAACAATGGAATAATAGCTACAATAGCGATATTGCCAGCTATGTAAGACCAATCTGTTAAAAATGCTTTTTCTGGTGTCGACATAAATGTAATCGCACTTAATGTCGTTGCATAGATAGAGAACCCAACTGCCCACGAAGGCAAACGGCCACTAGCTGTAAAGAAACTATCTGTGTTTTGACTTGCTCGTTTTGTAAAATACGCACCCACCAATAACATTAATACGAGATAAACTATTACAGCTACCCAGTTCCACGTCCCAAAACCTACTTGTTGCATTTACTTCATCCCCTTACGCGATGTCTTATAAATTATAGTCTTTAATCAGTTTGTCTAATTTACTTCTGTTTGCTTCGTTAAATGGTTTAAATGGACGTTTAGGTACGCTGCCGTCAATACCACGTGATGCTAAAATCTCTTTTAACGTAGAATAAATCCCCATAGATAATACATTTTCGATAATATTATTGGTTTCGTGTTGAATTTCATAAGCTTCCGCAATATTGCCATTTTGCGCTTTTTCAAATATTTGTCTTGCACGCACACCATTGACATTATAGGTTGAACCAATTGCACCATCTACGCCAGATACTGCTGCTTGAACTAACATTTCATCAAATCCTGATAAGATTAATTTATCTGGAAAAGCTTTACGAATTCTTTCTAATAAGAAGAAGTTTGGCGCTGTATACTTCACACCAATGATTTTTTCATGGTTGAAAAGTTCACCAAATTGTTCAATCGAAATATTTACACCCGTTAAATCTGGAATTGCATAAATAATTAAGTTATTTTGTGTAGCTTCAATAAGTTCAAAATAATAGTCTTTAATTTCTTCAAATGAAAATGGATAATAGAATGGTGTGACTGCAGATATCGCATCATACCCAAGTTCTGTAGCATACTTACCAAGTTCAATCGCTTCATTTAAGTCTAATGAGCCAACTTGCGCAATCATTTTCACATCGTCATTGACCGCTTCTTTTGCGACTTTGAAGACTTGTTTCTTTTGTTCTTTACTGAGCAAGAAATTCTCACCTGAACTACCATTTACATATAAGCCATCTAATTTTTCTGTCTCAATCGCATTTTTGGCAATTTGTGCTAACCCTTCTTCTTTCACTTGTCCATTTTCATCAAATGGTACTAATAATGCTGCATATAATCCTTTAAATTTATCTTCTATGAAATAAACCTCCGTTTGTTTTTATGAGTATTTTTCTGTTAAAAATCCTGTGTTTCTTTATCCAAGTTGAAAAATGTTTGTTTAATACTATTTACAGTTCAAATTGTAAACGCTACCATAAAGTGTATCAATAGTATTTTGAAAAAATTCATCATTTATACTAAAATTCAATGAAAATATTTTTCAAAGTTATTATAGCTACACTTTTAAATTTAAAAATGATACATATATATTTGAATACATTACAGGAGGCAATATAAATGACGGATTATAAAGTCGCAATTGATATCGGAGGCACTGATATCAAAGCTGCTGTTTTAGATAACGGCTTAAATTTTGTAGATTATCAAAAAATACCCACACCGAATAATATAAATGAATACATCGTTGACAAAGTTTATGACATTGTTAAACATTTTCAAATGACCTATAAACTTTCACCACTGCATGTAGGCATTTCCAGCGCTGGTGTAATAGATGAAACCAATGGTGTGATTGATTATACTGGCCCTACCATTCCGAATTTTAGAGGTACAAATTTCCCCAAACTGTTAGCATCACTCAATGCGGATGTCAAAATTTACAATGATGTTAATGCGGCTTTATTAGGAGAACTTTATTTTCATCAATATGATGTAGATAACATTTTTTGTCTTACTTTGGGAACTGGTATTGGTGGTGCTTTTTATAATCAAACGTTAGGTTTATACAATGGCACACGTCATCGTGCGAATGAGATTGGCTACCTATTATATCGCTCTGAAGATCAATTAACATTTGAACAACGCGCTTCTACAACAGCACTTAAATCTTTAATGAAATCCAAATCATTTCCTTATAGCGATGATGTGCCAATGCTATTTAAATTGGCGGATCAAGACAATGAACTCGCCTTAGATATTCTAAATGAATGGAGCTTTAATGTTGCAGAAGGCCTAGCACAAATACAAATCATATATGATCCTGGTTTAATTCTGATTGGTGGAGGGATTTCTGCTCAAGATCAAACTTTACTTAAATATATCGTTCCTAAAATTCAGAATTTCCTTCCACCTGAATATGGTCATGCCGAAATTAAAACGACACACACTAAGAATCATGCTTCACTATTTGGTGCAGTTTCACAATTTTAATAATTAAAAAAAACGCACTTTATCAAAACCAAATATGGTTTGATAAAGTGCGCTTTTAAGTAACAACATCCTACATATAAAATGCTATTCATTCAGCACAGTCTTTTTCGTATGTTGATAGACATTATGCATATAATCGTCATCTAACAGTAAATAACTTACAATATCTATTAAAAAAAGTGTCGCTATTTGTGTATTGATAAATCTTGAATCATTGATTCTTGATTGATCCGTAGTAATTAATACCAAGTCTGCACATTCCGTCAATGTACTACCTTCGTAATTTGTTATAGCAACCACATAGGCCCCACGCGCGTGTGCCACTTCAGCTGCTGCAATTAACTCAGCAGTTTCCCCACTATTTGAAATGGCAAGAAATGTATCAGAAGTTGTTAATAATGATCCAAATATTTTCATTTGATGCGCATCTGTCGATACACTACCTTTTAATCCCATGCGCATCATTCTGTAATAAAACTCTGTCGCAGATAAACCAGAACTACCTAAACCCGCATAAATAATTTGTCTACTTCTCATGATTTGATTTACAAAACTTTGAATTTTTTCATCAGATATAAATTCACCAGTTTGTTGGATAATATCTTGATGATATTTATGAATACGCTGAATCAACGGACTATTTTCTATCACTTTATCCGTCATTTCTTGCTGTAAATTAAATTTTAAATCTTGGAAATTATCATAGTCTAATTTATTACTAAAGCGCGTAATCGTTGCTGGCGATGTTCCAATCGCATGCGCCAATGAATTGATTGTTGAAAATGAATCATCAAAATGATTACTTTGAATATATTCAACAATTTGTTTGTCTGTTTTTGTAAATAAATGATGATAGCGTTGAATGCGATTCTCAAATTTCATATAATCCCCTGCTTCCAAATTTTGATTTCATTATATTATAAATGAAAATGTTTTTCATAACAACGAAATGCATTGATTAATATTTTCTTAGTGTTATATTGAAAATACAAATCTAATACAATATAAATATTCAATTAAATCTACTAAAGTTATGGAGAGTGCAATTATGTTACCACAGGGATTAATCGTATCGTGCCAAGCATTACCAGATGAACCATTACATTCATCTTTTATTATGTCTAAAATGGCCTTAGCAGCATATGAAGGTGGCGCCGTTGGTATCAGAGCGAATTCTAAAGCAGACATTATTGAAATCAAAAAAGAAGTCGACTTACCAGTAATTGGAATAGTAAAACGTGATTATGCGCATTCTGACGTTTTCATCACGGCTACAAGTAAAGAGATCGATGAATTAATTGAAAGTAACTGCGAAGTCATCGCATTAGATGCAACCAAACAAACTCGTCCTAAAGAATCATTATCAGAGCTTGTATCCTATATAAGAAATAAAGCACCAAACGTTGAAATTATGGCGGATATTTCTACACTTGAAGAAGCTAAAAATGCAGATGAACTTGGTTTCGACTATGTCGGCACTACGTTACGTGGGTATACGTCATATACAAAAGGTCATATTTTATATGAAAACAACTATCAGTTTTTAAAAGATGTCTTGGCTCATGTAAATGCTAAAGTCATTGCTGAGGGTAATGTAATTACACCTGAAATGTTTAAAGATGTAACAGATTTAGGTGTTCATTGTACTGTTGTAGGTGGCGCGATAACAAGACCGAAAGAAATCACAAAACGTTTTATCAATGCTTTTGATAAATAATACAATAAAAAAAACCTTATCTTAAGAATGATCTGTATCGTGTCATCATTTCTATGATAAGGTCTTTTATTTAAACTTATACCGCTTCAGCTATAAATATTTTACGATCTTCCCAAGTATTTGTTTGTTCATTATAGTTGTCACAAGTAATTAACGTTAATTGTTTTTTACTAGACTTGTGTTCATCTAAAACTTGCACATCTTCAGGTTTGACATCAAATATTTTTGTGATTTTATAGACATTGTTCTTATTGCCTACTTTAAAGCGCACTTCACTGCCTTTTTTCGCTTCTTTTAAATTAGAAAATTGATAATCAGACGATCCGATATTAGTATGACCAGCAATGGCAATATTCTGATCATCTAGCGACTCATCCGCTTCTGCAAAGCTAACACCTCTATCTAACAGCTCAGGCGTTGCCGGTCCTGGATAAACAGGCGTCTTTATTTCTGCATCTGGGACTGTTAAGTATCCCACCATTTCAGATTTATCTTTTGGAATTTCCTGTTTGTTTTCTTTTTTATTTGCAGCATCTTTATCATACGTTTCTATTTTTTCTTCGCTTTCTTTTTCATGTAAATACTGGTCAATATGCGGTTTAGCGAATAAATAAATCGCTGCTAATATGAATAGCACACCAATTAAGGTAATGAGTCGATTCCCCCATTTTTTCATACACGTGTAACTCCTTTTCCAAATCATCTTTTCTTCAAATATTATAAATAAGTATAGCACAACTTATAATGTATGATGTACCTTAATCTAACTATACCAAAAGAAGTATAATGCTACTAAATGTTAACTTTTATAACATACATTTGCTAAATTTTGCACTGAGGTATTTAATGATTTTATTATTTAATTTGAAACATAGTAAAAACAAAGGATGGTCATATAATGATAAGACATGCTACTAAAAGTGATTTGCCAAATATTTTAGATATATATAATGATGCAATTTTAAATACAACTGCAGTATACTCGTATAAGCCACAGACCTTAGCATCACGTGAAATTTGGTTTGAAAATAAATCTCAAAATAATGAACCTATTTTTGTTTTCGAAGAACAAGGTGAAGCTGTTGCATTTGCTACTTATGGGTCTTTCCGTGATTGGCCTGCATACCAATACTCAATTGAACATTCTATATACGTAAATGAACATCATAGAGGTAAAGGCATCGCTTCACAACTACTCAAACAACTTATAAATCATGCTCAGGTTGAAGGTTATAAGACACTCGTTGCAGGTATTGATGCTACAAACGACAATAGTATTTATTTGCATAAAAAATTCGATTTCCAACACTCAGGTACGATACAAAATGTTGGTTATAAGTTCGATAAATGGTTAGATCTTGCATTTTATCAACTTGACTTAAGCAAATAAAACACGTCATTACGACATCAACTCACTTCTCCTATGCGTTTTAAAAATGCATGTTAGTGGTATATAGTACTGTATATATATCAATTGAAAGAGTGTTTACATGTCAGTATTATCTAATGAAGAACGCGTGAAAATATTATCAGACATCATTGAAATTCAATCCGTAAATGAAAAAGAGTTAGATGTTGCACATTATTTACAAAAACTATTTAAATAATATGATATTAATTCCGAAATATTAGAAGATGAATCTTCACGTGCAAACTTGGTGGCTGAAATTGGAAGTGGCAAACCTGTGGTTGGAGTTTCAGGACATATGGATGTCGTTACAACAGGTGATACAGAGCAATGGAACTATGATCCATTTAAATTAACAGAAGATGATCAGGGTAGATTACACGGCCATGGTTCTGCTGATATGAAATCAGGGTTGGCAGCACTCGCTATTAGTTTAATAGAAATTAAAAAAGCAGGTACATTAAATCAAGGTACCATTCGCTTTATGGCAACTGCTGGTGAAGAAGTAACGAGTAATGGAGCTGCTTTATTGCATGAAAAAGGTTATATGGATGACGTTGAAGCATTATTAATTGCTGAGCCTTCACAAGATGGTATTGTTTATACTCACAAAGGTACGATGGATATCCAAGTGATTTCAAAAGGTAAATCCGCACATAGTTCAATGCCAGAACTTGGATTTAATGCTATTAATCCACTCGTTGATTTTATTCACTATTTAAATGTTGAATATAATAAAGTAGATGTTCGTAGTAAACTTTTAGGTACACCTACAATGAATTCAACGATTATCAATGGTGGCGATCAAGTGAATTCCATTCCTGAATACGCAGAATCATTATTTAATATGCGTACCATTCCTGCATATGATAATAAAAAATTCGAAAGCTTATTCAACAGTATAAAAGAAAAAGAAGATAACGCCGATATTACTGTTAATCCTTATGTTAATCGTGATCCAGTATATACGACTGGTGACAATGAATTCTTAAAATTAGCAAAATCTTTAGGCGATGAATATTTCAACAGAGATTTAGATGTTACGTCTTCTACAGCAACTACTGATGCGTCTTATTTAATGAAAGATAAAGGTGAAGATTTCTCATTTGTTATGTATGGTCCAGGTGAAACAGGACAAGCGCATCAAGTTGACGAATATGTATATAAAGATACGTACTTAACATTCATTGATCTTTACACACAAATGCTTCCACAATATTTGAATGACTTTAAATAATCTAATATATTGTTTTTAATACAAGATGTACTAAAAGAGCTTGGGACACAAATAAGTGGCTCAAGCTCTTTTTCTATTTGGCAATGGGTATAGAGTTTATTTCTTCTTCAGTCAATATTAAATTCACTTATAACAACTATCAACATAAAGTAATCCAAAATTTTCACTAAACTTCACAATGTTATTTTATTATTTATTCATTTCTAACCATTTAACTAACTCATTAAGATTGCTCACAGTCATCGTAGGAGATTGGCCATTATAATCGAATTGTACTTTGTCACGATTTATCCAAACGGTATCAAAACCAAAGTTTGCAGCACCTGTAATATCCCATGAATTTGAGGAAACAAATAAAATCTCTTCTCTAGTCAAATGATAATAATTTAATATTAAAGCATAGCTCGCAGGACTTGGTTTATACTGTTTAATTTCGTCCACACTCATGACAGTGTCAATATATTCACTGATTTTCGAATTATCAACTAAAGGCATTAACATGCTATCATTACCATTCGATAGCACACCTATATCTATATTTTTAGCTTTTAAATCCGAAAATACTCTTGGTATTTCTTTAAAATAGTCTAGATCTAAAAAAGCATCAAACAATTGATTAATATCTTCTCTATTATATTGTACTTTGTGTTCATCTAACGTATATCGCAAAGCATCTTTAGTTAAATCATCAAAAGTGATATAACGTTGCATAATTTGTTTTAAAAACATATGTTGTAATTGTGTTTTTCTCCATAATTGTGAGATAGAAGATGCTTGCGCTTCATCAAATTGGTCCATATGCTTTTCAAGTGAAGATATATCAAAAATAGTGCCATACACATCAAAAATAATCGCTTTATACATCATTAACCTCCCCTTCATCCAAAAATCAACCTTACTTACTATTTATCACCAATTTAATCAATCAAAACCGTTTTTACTCAAATTCTATATATAGCTTACTAAACCTAATTAATTAAATTTTTTAATGTCTTCAATCATTCGATTCATATAAACACTTTAATTATAGTTAACATGCTAAATATTAAGAATTTTTAAAATTGCACCTATGCAGATTATATAATCTTAAAACGGTTATAGCATAGTAAAAAGGAGGCTGGTTGATATGAAAAAACTTTTTCTGGTAGATTTATTAAACTTGTTCTTCATAGCACTGGGTTATTTAATAATCATTGCAATCCTACTATTTTCATTCGACTTACTTGAAATTTAAACAACCGGTTCTGTTTTTCTAATGGCCCTGAGTCAGATTACTTTTGTTAATATTTTTAGTAATTCAGTATTCAATGGATTATTCACTTTATTTTTAATCATTTCTTCTCTAATCTTCATATATAAATCAATCGCTTTATATATATAAAGCAAATAAACGTGCACTTAATGATAATGCGACGTCATCATGAATACTTTATAGCAGTAATTAGTATTTATCGCAATTAAAATCGTTTTATCTTTAAAATGTTTTTGATTTAATATTGTAAAGATACATTATAAGTTATATAATATTCATATAGAATGTGTGTGTTTATATCGAGGCTTGTGATGTGCCGTTAATTATCATAGTTATATTCCATTCCCAGAATTAAACTTTATGCACCCATTTTAATCTATGATATAAAACTACATTCTTAAAATGTGCGCTTAATTGTGTGTGCATTAAAAAGAGAACTAAAGTCACATTCAGGCTGTGACTTTAGTTCTTCTATTTATAATCAATTTATTCAGGTTTACCATTAGGATAAACCATTACTTTTAATGATCCACTCTTATTCGTTCTCGCCTGTTCCATCGCTTCTTTTGCCTCATTTAAATCATAAGCATCCGTGAACATCGTGTTTAAATCTGCTGATGTGGACGCCAACATTTCTAGACCCATATCATACGTATTTGCGTATCTAAAAATACCTACAATATTGATTTCATGATTTGCTATAAAAGGAATGTTTAACTCAATATTTTCTTGTTGAGGTAAACCAACAATAGCTAATGTACCACCATTGTTTAAAGCAGCTAAAGCATTTTGTAGAGCAATTGGGTTACCCGCTGTCTCAAATGCATAATTAACACCTTTACCTTTTGTAATTTCATTAATTCGTGTAGCCACACCTTCTTCTTTAATATTAATTGCATGTGTTGCACCTAATTTTAATGCTTCGTCTAGACGTATTTTTTCAAGATCAGATACAATAATTTTTGTAGCACCAAATGCCTTGGCTGCCACAACTGCCATGAGCCCTACTGGTCCCATTCCCATAATAACCACTGTTGAGCCTGGTTGAACATTGGCTCTTTTACAAGCTTGCACACCTACAGAAAATGGTTCATTAAGGGTTGCCTCTTCGTATGATAATGCTTCTGGTATATGGAATAAAAAGCCCTCAGGATGGCTGATATATTGACTAAATGCACCGTCAACTGGCGGTGTTGCAAGAAATTCTACATCCGGACATAGATTGTATTTTCCTGATTTACAATACTCGCATTCACCACAAGGCACACCAGGTTCAATCGCTACTCTATCCCCGACTTTAAATCTTGTTACATTACTACCTACATCGGTCACTACACCTGAACACTCATGTCCTAGAATGAGAGGTTTTTCAACTACAAATTCACCTACACGTCCGTGCTCATAATAATGTACGTCTGAGCCACATACCCCTACAGCCATCACTTTTACCAAGACATCTGTTGCGCCTATCTTCGGCACTTTAACTTCTTTCATTTCCATATCAAATGGCTTATTTAATAATGAGATATTCATTGTTTCTGGTATATTTTTTTCCATAATTGTACTCCTCCTATATTATTTAATAGTTAATAATTGTTGCGTTAATGTCTGTGTTTGTTCATAAATTTGTCTATAAACGTTATAATACTGTTCATATTTTTTATGGTTTTCCAGGTTTGGATAATACGTTTTATCATATTCAATAAAAGCATCTACACAGTCTTCCATAGATTTAAACCAACCCAATCCATAAGCTGCCAGCATTGCTGCACCCATACCTGGTCCCTCTTCATATTTCAAAGGTGTGACCTCTGCGTTAAAGACGTCAGCTTGAAGCTGTAACCAAAAATTACTTTTAGATCCTCCACCAATCGAAATAACACGATTACTGTTACTGTTCGCTTGCATCATGTATCGATACGATTCATAAAGCGAGTATGTGATCCCTTCAATTGTTGCTCGTGCAAAATCAGCCTTAACTGTATTACTACTTAAACCAATAAAGCTGCCTCTTATATATGCATCACCATGAGGTGTACGTTCACCTTGTAAATATGGGGCAAATAGTAAACCATTGGCACCAATTTGAGATTCGGCAGCCTGTTGCACAATATCATCAAAGGATTCATCATCAAACATTGTACGTTTTAACCAATTCAAGCTATCTCCTGCACTCAAAGTCACCCCCATTGTATATGTCATTTGAGGCAATGCATGATTAAAATAATGTATATTGTTTCCTAATGATTTTTCATTTTCTTGTGAGCAAGTTAATACAACACCAGACGTTCCTATACTGCATAAAGCCTGTGCTTCATTTATAACCCCTGCTCCTAAGGCGCCACAAGCGTTATCAGCTCCGCCAGCAAATACAGCGACATCATTATCAAGCCCTAATGCTGCTTTTACATCTTCTGTTAAATTACCAACAAAATCATGCGAATTAATTAACTTAGGATATATATCACCTATTGCTAATTGTTCACCTACTCGTGTATCCCATTGCTTTGTATCTGTATTCAATAATAACGTACCTGCAGCATCACTATATTCCATTGAAATATCACCAGTCATTTTGTATCTAACATAATCTTTAGGTAGTAAAAACACATCTAATGCTTGCCAATGTGTTGGTTCATTCTCTTGTAGCCACAATAATTTAGGTAAAGTAAATCCTTCTAGTATTGGATTTTTCAGCAATGTTTCTCCAAACTGATTTTTGATTGATTGGCATTGTTGTGTCGTTCTTGTGTCATTCCATAAGATTGCATTTCTAATTGGTTCGCCTTGGTGATTCAGTGCTACTAATCCATGCATCTGTCCGGAGAACGATGCGCCAGATATTTTTTTATTTTTCAACTCATCTAACTTAAGCAGTTCTTTAATGCTTTTCATAACCGCTTCAACCCACGAATCTGGATCTTGTTCATTATAACCAGGTTCAGTTTGAATTAATGTCAATGGTTCACTCATTTGACCAACTACTTGCCCATCTCTATTAACTGCGATTGTTTTAACTGCACTTGTACCTAAATCGATACCTAGAACGACCTCTTCCACTAAAATCATTCCTTTACTAATTAGTTTGTGTTTGTTTATTCATTTCAGTTACTTTACGATCATCTATACCCGGTTGATGTACTTTTATAAAGTAAGTAATCACTGCACCCACGAAATAACAAATTGCAAATGCCCATACGACACCAACTTCATTAAATATTGGTAAGAACAGTGTTGCAATGGCTGGTGCAGCAAAATTACTCAAACCTGCAGCTAAATTATGTGATGATAACGTTGCACCAATATGTTCAGGTTCTAATGCAGTAAAAATTGCAAAAATTGGAACAAATGCTGACTGCGTAATACCAAATAACACTGCACATAAAATAGCAATAGCAAATATATCTCCACTCAATATTGGTAAATAATAGAAAAGTAACGTTGTAATGCCACATCCTATACAACCAAATAACATGACTTGGCGTTTCCATCCAATCTTATCCGCTACAATACCCCATACGACATCTCCTACAATACAAGTAATATGCATCGTTCCCCATGTCCATAGCCATTGTTGCATTGTAAAACCAATCGTATCTGTAAATAAAACAGGGGAAATAACGACTAATCCAAATAGAGAAAGCTGATTAATAATCCTAACTACAAACACTTTAATAATATCTGGATTTTTATAGACAATCCCCACTTCTTTAAGTACTTTTACATATCTTTCTTTAATAGGCTTATCCACATTAGGTTTAATATTTCTCTTGCCAACGACATAGAATGCAATTAATCCACCTACCCCGATCCAGATGACAGACATCCAAAGTGTGCCCATAAATCCTATATGAGGGATAGTAAAGCTTGGTAAATATGTACCAATCACACCCATACCTACTGAGAACATTGCCCAGAACCAACCTATAGCAGTTGCCAACCGCGCTTTATTCGTAATATATGTTACCCACACTAAAAATCCATATAAAAATAAAGGATAACCTAATCCTCTAATACCGTACATGAGCAACATCATACTGTAATTTTCTAAACCAAGCCCAAAAACTAAAAATAATATGTGAAATACTAACCAAATAACTGTTCCTAGAACCATCACTTTTCTCGGACCATAGACATCTGATAAAACTGCGCTAACCATGAACCGACGACTACCATGACACCATATACTGTGAATACAAGTGATGCTTGTCCGCTTGAAAAACCTAAATCAACAATGTTTTTTGATAAAAATGCTTGTTCGATGCCATCACCTGTCATGAAAATGAATATTGCAATGAGCGCTGCAAATATGATTCTCGGTACTCCCATCCAAGTCTTTTCTCTCACGCTATTACTTGAAGTATCCAAATTAATTTCCCCCTTTATGATTAACCATCTTTTACTTAAACGTTTAAGTTAAATTCAATAAAAACCCATATAGTCATGGATTTTTTAAGTTTTATTAAATGAACACGATTCACGGATAATCAATTTTGTCGATAGTTTGATTGACGTTACATCCTTACCTTTAATCAATTTATAAATCATTTTTGCTGCAACCTGACCCATTTCTTTAACTGGTTGAGATATTACTGTAAGTTTAGGTGTATAAATTTCATTCCAATAACTATCATCAAAACCCACGATAATAACATCTTTTTTAATTTCTTTTTCACTTTCTTTTATGGCTTGTAACGCGCCTAACAGTAATAAATGATTCGTAGCAACAATTCCTTTAATCCCTTTACTTAGCAAAGTCTTCGTAGCTTCGTAACCACTATAGATTTGAGCATTTGTCCCTAATTGTTGATCACTATAATGAATTAATGACGGATTAACATTTAAATCAAACTCGGAAATAGCCTTATTATAGCCATTTTTCCTGCCGATTGTAGTGCTAATATTAGGATTCGCAAGTAGTAAGCCCACTTCTTTACATGTACTTTCTAAAACACGTTTTGTTGCAATATAAGCCGCTTCTTCATTATCAACGGTTATAGACGGTAGGCTTGTAGATTCAAGCTCTCTGTCCAACGTCATTATCGGTATTTTCAACCACTCACGCTTCATTTGAAATTTTGATTTCACTGGCACAAGTATAATAGCGCTTACATTTTGTGATACAAATGTTTCTATTAAATCTTGTTGTTTGTCTTCATTTTCTTCTGAAGATGCAACGGCAACATGTAGATGATGTTTTTGACACTCGTGGCTTATCTCAGTTAACACTTCTGTAAAAAAAGGATTTTGGTCTGGGACAATAAATGCAATAATATTGGAACGTCCTGTCTTTAATCCCCTAGCAAATTGATTAGGTTCATAGTTCAATGTTTCTATGGCATTTAGCACCTTATCTTTGGTTTTATCACTTAATTCAGAACTTTTATTGTTCAACACGTTTGATACTGTGGCAATGGATACACCGGCCACACGAGCTACGTCATGCAAAGTAGGTTTATTATTTTTCATCTCTCTCACCTTAAACGTTTAAGTTATACTGTAGACTTTTACAAGTCAATATATACATTATAAGAACTAATCTTTGTTTTTGCAAGCGCTACCAAACAAATTTTGAATTTCCTCGCTTCAAGTTTTCTTAGACATCTTTTTATTAATCCAACACCCCAACTTTTTAATACCATCTGTACAAAATCTAAAATATAAATAAATTCACCCCTCATTAATTATTTCAAATAGTCTTTATATTAATAAATTTAGATATTCAACATTTTCAAACAATGAAGTTGTACAATAATAATATTATTATCTAAATCAATCGTTATTTATCTAGGCAAAGGTGATATTTGTGATTAGTTCCTTATCAATTAGAAATCATTACACAACTGAATTAAAAAGATGTATAAACAAAGTTATTATACTACTCCCCTTAAATAAACCTTGTAAAATCAATTTAAATGGATCAACGATTACCATTGAAGACGGGATCATCATTAACAACGCTGATCTATTTCAAATGTTCGATGTACAAGATTTAGTAGAACTAAGTTTGCCTTTACAATTATTTTTTGAAAAAGATACCTGTCTTTCAACCTCTTACTTTGATTTCAATCACATCAAACTTGTAGAACAGTTTAGAAATTTAATACTAGAGAATTTGCACTTACCCTTACAAGATGAAAACACTGCAAGTCTTTATATTTCAAATATCATTGACTTTTTAATTAAAGAAGCTAAAGTAACCTTAAATACAGTTTATATTCCACCACTTAATACCAAACATCCGCTATTGCAGCAAATAACTGAATATATACATAACAATATCTATCATAAAATAAGTACGAAGAATGTATCTAAAGCATTTTATATTTCACAATCATATATCTCAATATTATTTTCCAGTATTCTAAATATGAACTTTAAGCATTACACTACTTCATTAAGAATTGCTTTATCATTATTTGATTTAATACAAAATGATCAAAGTATTTATGATGTGGCTATCAAATATCAATTTACAAATGTAAGTACGTATTCAAAACATTTCAAACATTACATTCAGATGCCACCCAAAAAATATATTTATAATTTTAGGCAAGAATACTATAACGAGCCTAAACAAATTGATATAGATCAAGCTAAAACGATTCACTATTTTGCACAAATCCAAAAGTCAGCTAAACGTGTAGACCACATTGCAAAGACACTCAACTTATCAACATTATCTTTTAGCGATACTTTTAATGAACCTCATACATTCATACAATTAGAAAGACTTGATGACTTAGTACACTTTGATGCTATGATTTCAGAACAAAATGATATCCTTGTATTTCCAAAAGTAAATATATCTATATTAGATACGCAAATCATTCATTTAAATGCCTTTAAATTACAACAAGTATTAACATCTATACACCAACTCATTGATAGAAATTATCACATTACGCTTAAAATTACGTCTAAATTTTTAACAAATCAATCTAGTACTTTTTTGCGTAAATTATTGCTTGAATTAAAAAATAACTTAAATCATATTACATTACAGTTAGATTTAACTTTTAATGAAGCTAAGTCGATGACTGAATCGATTAACAATATCAAACAGTCTTACCCACAAATAAAAATTGGTGTGATAATTGATAAGATTATTGAAAACAGTGCTAATATACTACAAATTCGTCGCTTTATGTCATTGTTAGAAACTGATTTATATTTTATTAACTTAGATTTAATATCTTTAGCAGAGTTAATCACACAAAAAATTTCACCTATACAACAGGACCTTGATTTAAAAGCACGTATCGTATTGTTTATTCACAGTTTAGGTTCTAAGCATGCTAAAAAATTGATATTCAATCACCTTACCCATAGTGCAATAAAAAGTTGCTATCACTACTCTAAACAAGAAACACATGTCGCAATAACTCAATTTCTTATTGAATTTAATCAACTTATTGGAGGATTTGGCTATCCTTACTATTCTGATGATTATGATCGCATCATGTTGTTCAATCAATATCAAAGTGCTATGCCAGTGGTTCATATTTACGGTTTGTTATCACCTTATTATAAGCAACCAATTACAACACTGCCTTATGCTATCGTCACAAAAACCAAAACACACTATCATATATTACTTTTTAATAATCTTAGCGAATCAACGATTTCAGTTAATATCAATCATCATTTCATTAAGTCATTTCCAATATTTTCTAGTTTAATCAATAGTGAATATGGTCTGATTAACAATTTAATACCTCAAAATATAAACCAAACCTATATAGATAAATCACTATTAAAACAAATAAACAGAACGAATTATCCACGTTTAAAATTAACAATGCATTATTTTAAAGATCCTTTGATTTTCAAGCTAACAAAATCTGCTTTACTTAACATTATGATTTCTATCAATTAAATCAAAAAAGAACCTGAGACATCCATTTATGCCTCAGGTTCTTTTGCATGCGCGCTAGCCCTAATATTCTCTTTATATCCTAGTCGTTCATATGCGCTACTTTATCCATGCACTCAATAACTTTATATTTCAAAAAATGATTGTAATTTCCCTAAAATTGCATCATTCATTGTATATTGATCTTTAACGTGCCCATTTTCTAAATGTAAGATTTCATCGGCACACGATAGTAATAGTTCATAGTCATGAGTGATCACTATAATGGTATGCCCATTAGTTGCTAAATCGTCGATGATTCCACTAATTTCTCGCATACGCTGACCATCTAAACCACTTGATGGTTCATCAAAAATAAGTATATCACGGCTTGTTTCTACTGCACTTGCAATAGCCAAACGTTGTTTCTCTCCTCCTGATAATGATAAAGGATGCCGTTCAATGTGCTGAGAAATACCATAATATTGTAACTGTTTTTGAATTGTTTCGTCATCTAAATCAGCATGACTTAAACGTAATTCTTCACCAACACTTTCTGCAAAAAGTTGATTATTTACATCTTGAAACACCAAATAGACATTGTTTAATCTATGTCCCCGCTTCAAAGTAACTTCATCATTATCAACTTTCCCTTTGAATTTACGTTCCACACCTGTTAAGCATCGTGCAAATGTAGATTTTCCCGAACCGTTATGCCCTATAACTGCTGTCACTTTACCTTTATTTAGTTCAATTTTAGGTATATTAATTGATAAAGGTAATCTAGGTTTATATTTAAAATTAAAATCTTTCAACGTTAACGTACCACATGCGACATTGTGATGAACTTTAGGTTTCATTTTATCTAAATGTGTTGTTCTCAATCCTAACTCTGCCAATGTTTCATGACTCAGTTTATTAAATGTATCCTTGTCATATTGTTTACGCATTGTACCTTGTGCCAATATGATAAAGCGATCAACAACATCCATTAAATAATGCAAACGGTGTTCAGCTATAATAATGGTTTTACCTTCTTGCTTCCATATATTTAACATTTTTCGCAGTTTGCTGATTGTTTTGAAATCTAAATTTGATGAAGGTTCATCTAAAATAATGATATCGTGACCACTCACTTGAATCGTCGTACATGCTATTAACTGTTTTTCTCCACCAGAAAGATTAAATATACCTCTATCCAATAAATGTTCAATATTAAATTCATAGGCGCTGTTAGCAATTTGTGTATTAATTTCGTTTGGCTCCACACCAAAATTCTCAGGCTCAAAAGCAAGTTCACTTGTTGTATTTAAGCAGAAAAATTGTGAGCGTGGATTTTGAAAGACTGAGCCACTTACTTGTGAAACCTCATAAATAGATTGTTTAGTAATGTCTTTACCATTCACAATGATACGACCATCTATCTCTCCATGAAAGAAGTGTGGTATCGTCCCGTTCAATAATCGTGTTATGGTGGTTTTACCGCAACCTGATGCACCAGTTAAACAAATAACCTCACTATCATTAATAGTAAGGTTTATATCGTTTAAGATTTTTTCGCTATTGTCATAATTAAATGATACATTTTCAAATTGAATCATATTTTAACCTCACACTATATAGTAAGTTATACATAAAAGCAGTGTGCCAACTATGAATAACCAATCAAGCCAACGTATTTTCAACGTCACAATAGAACTTCTTTTATGTGTCAAATTCAATCCACGAGTAATGGATGCGATAGTCAATTCATTCCCTATTTTAATCACACTATTTAATAAAGGTACAATACGATACTCGATATATTGCATTGGTTTTTTAAACGCAAACCGTAAAGAAATCCCTCTTATTTTCATTGCATCCTTAATGGATGCTGATTCCATTCTTATTGTGGGTATAAATCTAAACATAACAGCAATTGGGATAGTTATTTTTCTAGATAACTTCATGCGTTCTAAACCTAAAATAAGCACTTCTACTTGTGTTGTCTTAAATATATAGTAACCCATGGCTAAAGAAGGCAAAAATCTTGTAATAATTCCAGAAGGTACAAACACGAGTAATGTTGCAACTTGGCTTTGTTCAATAGACACAAATGCTTCACCATACCAAGCAGCTACGGTTAGCACAATACAGGCAATGCCAATCTTATATTTCCCTATCACAATCAATAATAAGACGGGAATCACCATTATAATCAATCTGATAAATATGCCCTGACCCGTTACGCCACCTGTTAGTGAAATGAGTGAAATAATTAGCATGAGTCCAATTTTTATCCTTGGATCAAAGTTAAATATATGATTTTGACTTAATACTTGATTATACATTTTATATAATACCTGCCCGCTTAAAATGCTTTTTCAAAATGCCTTTAGCAATGTATGCACCTATCCAAGCACCAATAATTGTAGTGATAAGAATAATGGGAATCATACCAATAGAAAACAATCCTTCTACTGTCGCTTCATAATCTGTACCATATTTGTCTTGAATAAAAGCTAAATATGAATTTCTCATAAAATAAAACGGTAGTAAATTACCTATTGGCCAAAATGAAAAAATAATATAACCTATACTATTTAATTTCCAACTTTTATATTGGCCCATCGCCATAACCATATCTGCAATCACAATCACTGGCACGCTTAAAATCAAAGCCATCCAAGGATGCCCCATGATTGCTAATAATAAACTTACGACAACACCACAAATCGTTAATGCACCAAATTTCTGCGTTTTGGTAATAAGTAACATCACAGGTATGCCACCTACTAGCCCTATCATTGCAGGAAGTAACAACATAAAGATAGGTATAATACCTAAAATACCCGGTGGTGCTATAAAAATGAAGTATACTGCCGTAAAGAGTCCTATATTAATTAAATCTTTAACATCTATTTTACTTTTTGTCATCGGTAACTCCCTCTTCACATGAATCTAAAAGACAATCTATATATAAATTAATTATTATTAAATTAAGATATAAAAATCATTCATTTCAAACGTACTATAATTGAAAATCATTATCAATAACATTCGATTAAAAAAATAGTAAGTCAGCTAATATTTCTTTAACTCACTTACTATTATATACCAACTAGTATTTTAAAACTAAATGGGGCGTTTCAATTTTGAAGTTCTTTTTCAAATCTTTATCTTTCACTTTTTCTCCAACAGACAGATGATAAGTAAGTGTGTCTTTTGTGGTCACAGACGTTAAATAACCATACGTAAACATATGAGGTAAGATGACAGCTGTCATCCCTTCAGATAGAATATAGTTAAATTCTAAGCTGCGTAGTTGTATTGTCTGTTTGTCCTTAATTTCAACAGCTAACATTTCATTTAATTTGTTGCTCGTTATATAAAATGATAAATTATCGAAGTCTTTCGTAAAATATGGTGTAAATCGATAATACTGATTGTTATATTGGGTAATTGTGCTCGTTTCCTTACTATACGGGTACTTAACACGTTTATTGCCAATACGTTTCTCAATGGTCATATTATCCACACGCATCTCTAGATGTGCATCCCAGACTTTTTCTTTTATGAGATAAGGCATCAAATCATTTAAATCTGCCTTAAACTTAAATCTAGTCTGATCATTCATAGTTAAAGGTATATAAATAAATTCTTTTTTATTACGTGATAATAATTTGAGTTGAATCATTGAAGCAACATGGTTGGGATTAATAATAGAACTAATAAATTCTAACTCCAGTTCAAAACCTTGATCGTTAAATTCGAAATGTGACATTCTAATATCAGGCTTCACTAATTTTTTGAAGACAAAATACGGTTCACCTTCATCAAATTGTATTTTTAACGTTCCTTCTTGAGCACTGTAGCTATGAAACTTCCCATTTTTATAACTTTCTTCTACCATTTGGTAATGCTTCATGTCTTTTAGACGAGCGTAATGTAATAACGGTTTGAATGAATCATTCACTAATTCATCTACAACTGTTGGTACTTTTTGAATAAAATCTCCTAACGCATCCATCCACGCTTCTTTTTTATCATCTGCAATTTTAAGAGAAAAGTTATTTGTTCTAGAGAATGAGAAATGTCTATCTATAAAATATCCTAGCACTTCATTTTTATTTTCTAATGGGCTGTTTAATATTTCTTCAGTAATTAATGACATCACTTTATAAAAATCTTCGGGTGAGACATACGCAGAACTCATATGTTCTCCCTCACGTTTAGTTGCATAATAGTAAGGCTTATCTGCAAGTACAGCAATTCGTTTCGCATTGACATATGCCTTCATTGTAAATAATTGATCTTCTGCACTTCTTAAGTCCTCTGGAAATTCGATTGCGTGATCACGTAATAATGAGGTTCTATAGAACTTAGTTGGGCTAAGTGTATAAATAATTCTAGAATTGGCTAATGTGACTGCATCACTCGTTTCTTTAAACATGGATTTCGGTACACCACGACCATTCACGCCTTCCATTTTCACCAAGACCACATCTGCATGATTTTGATCAACAAATTTCGACACATCTTTTAATGTATCTTTATTAATGTAATCATCTGAATCTACGAAAAATACATATTCACCTTGCGCTAATTGTAAAGCCGTATTTCTAGGTTTACCTGGTCCGCCTGAATTTGTATCAAGTTGTTTTATTATCAAATTTAATTTATTTTTATAAGCTTCTACCACATTTAAAGTATTATCTGATGAACAATCATCTACCAAAATAACTTCAAAATCTTTTTTATCATAACTTTGATTTTGTAAACTGTTTAAAAGTTCTGCTATATATTTTTCTGAATTGTAACTTGGTACTATAATTGAAAATTTCATTATACTCCACCTTGTAAAAATGAGTTAAGTACAAATCAATATCAGCCGTTCGGCAATCACAATTACAGGATCCCGTTCTATATCTAACGCTGAATATATATTTTTGTAGTTAACTCATTATGTTTTAATTGGTATTTCTATTCACTTAATTTAGCTGCCAAAAACGTTTCTTACTAAACGTTCACTTGAACGTCCATCTTGATATTTAAAATGTTTATCTAAAAATGGCTCAACTTTTTCAACGTCAAAATCTTTTTGATCCAATGCTACAATTAAATCGTTAAACGATTCAACGATTTTACCAGGTACAAATGTTTCATATGGTTCATAAAAATCACGTGATGTGATGTAATCTTCTAAATCAAATGCATAAAATAACATTGGTCGTTTAAATACAGCAAATTCATATACAAGTGATGAATAATCACTAATTAAGATATCCGTAATAAACAAAATATCATTCACTTCTCTAAAATCAGATACATCTACAAAGTATTCTTGATATTCTCTAGGAATATTCAATTTATTTTTAACAAACGGATGCATCTTGAATAGCACAATTGCATTATTCTCACGGCAATAACGTGCAAATCTTGCAAAATCAATTTTGAAAAACGGATAATGCGCAGTATGATGGCCACTCCCTCTAAATGTCGGTGCAAATAATATCACTTGCTTTCCTTTAACAATTGGAA
This sequence comes from Staphylococcus saprophyticus subsp. saprophyticus ATCC 15305 = NCTC 7292, assembly GCF_000010125.1. Taxonomy (NCBI): domain Bacteria; kingdom Bacillati; phylum Bacillota; class Bacilli; order Caryophanales; family Staphylococcaceae; genus Staphylococcus; species Staphylococcus saprophyticus. Next base: position 390,157 of record NC_007350.1, on the reverse strand, counting down.
GTGCTTCTTCCATATCTGCAACAATGGCTTTTTCATAGTCTTGATCAAATAATATATCCGTTCTTGGTACGCCAGTTGGAATAATATTTTGTTCTTTTATACCAAACGCCTCACCATAAAATGGAATATCCGTTTCTGATGATACAAATGCTTTGGTGTAATTCCTATGGTTTACTGAGTTAAAAAATGGTCCGCCTTTTTTACCAGTACGGCTATAGCCTACTGTTTTAAATGCGCCTACTGCATGCCATACTTGAATAATTTCCTGACTCTTTCTAAATTTCACAGTATAAAGTAATGGATGGAAATCATCTACAAATATGTAGTCTGCTTTACCTAATAAATACGGAAATTTAAATTTATCGATAAAATTACGTCGTACAGATATATTAGATTTAAACAATGCATGTATTTTATATTTTTTATCTAAATTTTGACGTAACATTTCATTGTAAACATACTCAAAATTACCTGACATTTCGGCTCTAGAATCAGAAGTGAAAAGTACTGTATTCCCCTTTTTCAGATGGAAAAATTTAGTAATCTTGAAAATAGACTGAAAGATGAAGTTACGGACATTAAATGAATATTTATTATATTTTAGTTTAAGGTCTGTAATCCTTTTCTTAACTGGATTCATTTTAGGCATAGGTGCTTTAAATATAATATTCAATACAAATTCGTTCACTTCACTCGAAATCATAGGCTTTACAGTATATTCTGTTTTAGATGAATTACCTCCCTTTTTAAAGGTAAATGTAAAGTGGTCTAATAATAAATTATTTTTGCCATTTTGAGTCATTTCATCGCTATACTGTTCGAGTGCTGTTTCTTCTAATTCATAATTATTGGGATCTAACAATGTTTCATTTATATTGGCAATATAATCAAAATCACCTTTATAAACAATTAAGTACTCACCTGATGGTAGATAATTACCGTCATCTAATATGGCAACATTAAAACGTGCCTTAAATTGTTTGCCTTCTACTTTCACATCGTTTGCTTTTAGTTCTTTGGTTTCAGTCAAATTTCTCAATACAAAGTTTTTCTTATTAAGCTTTATATCTTCAACATGACCTTCAATAAATAATTGAATTCTTTCCCAATATATATTATCAATTATTATTTTAGATTTACTCAATTTTAAAAAATCCTCTCTTCATTCAAGTTGATAGGTTTTTATTACTAATTAAAAAAGCGAAAATGCCTTACAAATTTACATTGTCCATTTGATAACCGTTTTACCCCATGAAGTGGATAAATCTGTTTCAAATGCATTGACCGCATCGTTGATTGTTTTGACATCAAACTCATTACCTTTAAGGAGCGCTAATTTTTCTACAACATCTGGATTATTTTTATAAAATTCAGCAATTTCTCTAAAGTCTTGTGCGCCACTTCTACTACTACCAAACATCGTCAAACCTTTTTCAAGTACTAAACGTGTATTGACTTCAATTGGATATTCACTGACACCAAGTAAACTAATCGTTCCTTCAGGTGATACTAAGTCAATAATCTGGTTAACTGCGGATTGGCTACCTTTGCCACCCACGCACTCAAAAGCATGATCAAACGTGACATTTGCAGGTACTTCATCAATATGATAGATGTGCTCCACAAACGAAAAATGACTTAATTTATAATCTGTTTTACCAAACACATAAATTTTAGCTTGAGGATACAATTTACTTAACAAAATAGCTGTAATATAACCTAAATTCCCATCTCCCCATATACCAAAACTATTTTTATTGGAAATTGATTTACGTTCAAATCTTTGTAATGCGTGCCAACTTACACTTACTAACTCTGAATAAGCAATCGTACTTAAATCTTCAATACTGTCATCTATTTCAACGACGCGATCGTGATCCATAAATACGTAATCTTGCATAAATCCATCGAAGCCACTAGATCTAAATTTACTACTAGGTAAATAGTTTTCTGCTATAACATCATCTTTTTCAACTGGTGTGTTAGGAACCATAATGACCCTTGTACCAATTTCATATTCACCTTTACTGTCATAGACGACTTCGCCAACACCTTCATGAATTAATGACATAGGTAATTTCTTTTTCAAAACTTTTTCATTTCTACTACCTGTATAATATCTTTGATCAGCAGCACAGATAGACAAATACAACGGTCTGACAATCACTTTGTTACTTTTAATATCTTCATTATTATAGGTTACTTCAAATTGTCTTGGCGCAACGAGTTGATAAACTTGATTAATCACTCAACATCCCACCTTTTATGATTGAGTTTGCCACTTTAAGATCATAAGGTGTCGTTATTTTAATGTTATATAATTCTCCCATTACCAATTTCACTTGTTTACCTGCTACAACTAAAATCTTACATGCATCTGTCATGATTTGTTTATCTTCATCAGATAAATCATTGTAGCTATTTCTCAATAGATTTACATTGAAAGATTGCGGCGTTTGTCCTTGATACATCTCACTTCTCACCGGTATCGATTGAATTGAATCACCATCTGCCGATGTGATAATCGTATCAGTTGCTGTAATAACAGTATCTACTGCACCATATTTTAGGACACTTTCAATATTTTCTTTAATTATTCTGCGTGTTAAAAATGGTCGTACCGCATCATGCGTTATAATAACATCATCATCAGAAATACCATTTTCTTTTTCTGCTGCACTAATAATATTCATAATTGTTTCATTACGATCAGAACCACCTTGAACAACTTCAATTCTGTCATCTGTAATGTGATGCTTACGTAATGTATCCTTTGTGTGAGAAATCCATTTTTGAGGTGTCGCGATAAATATCTTATCGAATTCACTTGTTAATAAAAACTTCTCAACCGTATGTACTAAGATAGGTTTTCCATCTAAATCTAAAAATTGTTTTGGTAGTGGTACGTTGCCCATTCTTGAGCCAATGCCACCCGCTAATATACCTGCATAAATCATATACATTCCTCCATTAAAGTTCTAACTCATACTGCTGTTCAACTTCATTACTATTTATTTTCATGTTTAATTAACGCTATATATATTTCCTGAATTTTGTTATAGATAAAAATATTATTTTATAAGAACAATATTACCAATTATCCCTCACTTTTTCTACTTATTACATTTTTCACAGTGTCCAACCATTTCTCAAATCAATGCTACTTATTAGATACAATATTTTCAGGATTAATTTCATCCACAGAATATTTGTGTCAAATTACACATAATGAGCGTTATTCAATTTTAATTTTTCAGAATATATTTACAATTCTAAATTTTCTTAGTATATTCATACGTATCAACGATTATTTGGGAGATGTCATAATGCATGCACTGTGGCGTATAGTAATCATTTCTATTTAGAAATACACTAGCAATTAATAGAGTGCCAATCACTATTTTCAATCCAAATCTGCATCAATCATGCGCACTATCTTATTTTCAATCATTGGGAGGCACAAATTATGAACAAATCAGAGCAACTTATAAATGAGGACAGTCAATACTTCGCAAAACCAGGACGCATCAAATATTATCCTTTAGCAATTTCTCATGGATATGGTGCGACACTTGTTGATGTTGAGGGCAATACATATATTGATTTATTATCAAGTGCAAGTTCACAGAATGTTGGACATGCACCTGAACAAGTCACTGAAGCAATTAAGGCACAAGTAGACCAGTTCATTCACTATACCCCTGCTTACATGTATCATGAACCCTTAGTTAAATTAGCAAAAAAATTATGTGAAATTTCACCCGGCCAATATGAAAAACGTGTCTTATTTGGACTATCTGGATCAGATGCCAATGATGGTATTATCAAATTAGCACGTGCTTACACCGGCAGACCTTATATCATCAGCTTTGTAAATGCATACCATGGTTCAACCTATGGTTCACTTTCAATGTCTGCTATTAGCTTAAATATGCGTAAATATTATGGTCCAATGTTGCCTGGTTTTTATCATATTCCTTTTCCAGACAATTATCGTGGAATGTTTGGCAGCAACCAGCCCAATACCGTTTCCGAATATCTAGCACCACTTAAAGAAATGTTTGAAAAATATGTACCTGCAGAAGAAGTGGCCTGCATCATGATTGAAACAATACAAGGCGATGGTGGTTTGCTCGAACCAGTAGATGGCTATTTCGAAGCCTTACAAGACTTATGTAAAGAACACGGTATCTTACTTGCTGTTGACGATATTCAACAAGGATTAGGACGCACAGGTAGCTGGAGTTCTGTCTCACATTACAATATTGAACCTGATTTGATTACATTCGGTAAATCATTGGCAGGCGGTTTACCAATGTCTGCAATCGTAGGGCGTTCAGAAATCATGGATTATTTAGAAGCACCTGCACATCTCTTTACCACGGGGGCTAATCCAGTGAGTTGTGAAGCAGCATTAGCAACCATCGCCATGATTGAAGACCAGAATTTATTACAAGCAAGTACAGATAAAGGTAATTATGTGCGCAAACGTATTGATGCTTGGACAGAACAATTCAATACTGTGGGTAACGTTAGAGGAAAAGGATTATCCATTGGTATTGATATCGTTTCTGATAAAATTAATAAAACACGCGCATCAGAAGCAGCATTAAAAATTTGTAACCGTTGCTTTGATAATGGTGTTGTCATTATTGCAGTAGCAGGCAATGTACTACGCTTTCAACCACCACTTGTCATTACCTATGAGCAACTGGACACTGCGCTTAACGTTTTGGAAGCAGCGATATCAGATTTTGAATCGGGTAAACTAGATAACTACGACACTGCAGGTCAGGGTTGGTAATAAATGAGTAAACTATGACAACCTTCTTGAATTTAAATAAACAACAAAAGTTAGTTTTTAAAACTACAGTATAATTAAAAAAACAAGAGTCTGGGACATAAATAGATGTCTCAGACTCTTGTTCATTTGTGAAGTAGATGATTGCGTTGAATAGGGATGGGACTACGAAATCGCAATTAGAAAATTTGATTTCTGTCACGCTTCCTTGTTTTGAATTATATATTACGTTTCATACCCCTTTGTATGACGATATATGGATTATCTATTACCAACATCTTGTCCTATTTCTACTGTTTTATCATTTTTATTGTAAAGTGCAGCTTGGACACTACCAAAGTTTGGATCATTGCGTTTTTCTTCAATTTCGAATCCTAAACTTTTGAATATATCTACATCTTGTTTACTAGTTGCATTTTCATAGAATATTTTTCCACCATCGTTGTAAAAACGCGGTTTATCTATAGACTCTTGTAGCGTGCCATCGCCTCTTAAATAATCTACCAGTACTTCATTCAGTGTTGTTGGTATTTTATTACCACCCGGTGTTCCTATACCCATATAATAATCAGGGCCTACAACAATACTTGGTGCAGTAAATGATCTCGGTTCTTTGTGTTTACCACCATAGTTAGGACTGGCTGGATTCGATGAGAAGTTACTTAAAGAGTTATTCATATAGAATCCCTCTTTCATGAATTTACCAGATCCAAAGAAACTCGCGAGTGTATTGGTAGTACTTGTTAATTTTCCATCTTTATCTATGACAACAAAATGCGTTGTGCTCGTATTATCAACATTATTCGTATTAAAGTTACTATTAAAGTTAACCTCGTTTAGTCTACCGAGTAAATAATCTTGTGATAAATATTCATCATAATCTTCATCTTGTCCATTGATAATATCTCTATTTCTATACATCAATGCTCTAGATTTTAAGATACCTGTTATGTAATCTAGACGATTATCTGGTGCTGCTTGGTTATCAGTAGCTTCATCTATTTCCAATCCTTGAAGCATTAATGTACCACCAAGTGGGTTAGACGCAGAGTAAACTTTATTATTCAAATAATCTGTACCTACAGGTTCTTTCTTCTCTGTTTTATAACTTTCAAAATCTTTCTCATTAATTTCATCATCTACTTGTTTAGAAACACTTTTACCAATTTTATCATAGAAATAATCTGGTCCTTTGTCTCTAATCCCTTTGATAGTAGAAGCTAGAGCTGGTTGTTTAACAACATCGCCTTCTCTTTTCGTTTGTTTTCCATCAAAAAACGGTGAATTTCTATCGATGTCTGAACCGTATAATTTTAGACTTCGCTCGAGTTCTGAATCTACTTCAAAACCATCTTCAGCTAAAGGAATAACGTAATTCAGGATTTTCTTTTCATCCATTTTCCCTGCTTCTTTATGTGCATCATGTATGCCTCGAACAAAACCAGGTGTACCGATTTCATCTTTTTGTTTAAAGTTAAATGACGAAATATCTTTATATTGCCATTGTTTTGGTGCAACGTTCTCTTGACCATCATAAGATAACATGGCACCGCCACCACCTAAACCGGATGAATGCGGTTCTGTTATAGCTAAAGCATAAGAAACACCCATGGATGCATCTACGGCGTTACCACCATCTTTTAATATTTTTTCACCAACGCGCGTAGCAATTGGATTATTTGAAGCGACACCGTAATTTTTATCTGACTTATCTTGGTTATGATCAGCTATTTTATTCTCATATAAATCATCTTTATCGTAATTATCTTTTTTTGTAATCATAAAAAAGATAAACGAAATAATGATTGTTAGGAGTAATATTACGATGAGCGATTTCTTATTGTAAATACTCATACTTAAGCTCCTTTAGACAAATATTGGTGATGAGAAGTCTTCAGTTCATTTTTTTCATATTGATCTAAGCCTTCATTCGCTCTAGCAAATACAATTAAAAGAAAAATAACCAATACGATTGAAATGATTGTAATACTTATCCAATGTTGTTTAATGTTCATAAACGTAGCCTCCATTCTCTTTTTTAAGATCTAAGTTTTTACTTTCTATATTGTTCAATAACTTTCTCTCTTCTACTACATTTGGTGATGACTTCGTTACTTTACCACCTTGAGATTTAATTGGTGTAATCATAAATTTAGATTGTTTACCATTCCAAGTTTGCTGAACTGCTAGACCTTGTTTATTTTTTGATAAGAAATCTTCGGATGTCGTATTGCCTAAGCTGTAAAAAATATCTGTATTTTTATATTTTTCAATTTCTTGAACAACCGAATTATGGCCGATAATCACATCAGCACCAGCTTCAGATAATGAATGTGCATACTCTCGTTGTCTAGTCGTCACTGAACGTTCATCGGTAATCCCCCAATCAACATTCACAACGACATAATCGTTATTCTCTTTTAATTTTTTAATTAATGGCATATAAATACTGGGTTCTAAACTAACTGATGTTGTATTTTTCAATGTATCCGTGTAATTCGACTCAACATCTGTAAATGAAACATTGGCAATTTTTTTACCCTTTATAGTTTGTTGTACAGTCTTACTATTTATCGGATTTGAACCATTTCCAGTAAGATAATTATATCCAGTTTGAGCTTCTACTGATTTCATAAAATCACGTGCCGTAATATTATCGGTAACTTGATTGATTACATTCAAACTTTTTAAATTGAGTCCCTTTAAGAACAATACATTTTCCAAGTTTTTGGATATATTCGTTTTCCTGTCATCTGAGAACTTCGTCATTTCTAAACTCGCAGTAGAATAATCACTTCCCTTTAAGATCTCTTTAATGGATGCAAAAGCATCATTAAGATTGTTCTTTCTGATATGATTATTTAATTCAATGTTTCCTAGATATGTCATACTTATCTCATTTGGTGCTTTTCCTATTGCTTTTACTGGTTCTATTTTTTGTGAAGTCATGGCAAATACTAAAAGTATCAATGCTACAACGAAGATAATACCGGTGTATATTGAATTCCTTTTTTTATGCCGCTTCGTCCACTTTAGTATGCGTTCTTCCATTGAAAATTTTTTAGAATTCTTCATAATCCAAGCTCCTTACTAGTTGATAAAGCTGTAAAAGAATAAGATGACATATGTAATACATGTGAGTAACATACAAGTTGACAAAGTAATTATGACACCTTGTTTTTGAATCGTATTAGCTATGATGCCCGGTATTACAACGCCAATGCCTGACATCTCTACCATTTGAAATGGACTTAACGGATAAATTAAATCAAAAACAAATTTCAACACCATACCGGTTAGTATCATCGCCGCAAATTTTCTACGTCCATATAATATAACGATACGACTAATACCATGGTTAACGATGAAGTATGTAATACAACTAATAATCAGTACGGATAATAACATGATCGGCTGATCAAATATTAATGCTAAATATCCTGGTACTACTAAACCAGCAGGACTGATACCAAATTTTTCGGCAAATATTAAACTTAATACGATGCCTACAAATAATGAAAAATATAACTCTGAACCTATCATATTATTTGATCCCTTCTATATACTCTGCTATTTGTTTACCTGGTCCGTGAATATTCCCTACACAGAACATCAAGGCATTTTGAGATTCATTATAAACTGCGCGTTCAACCTCTTTTATGTCTTTACCTTCAAAGTTTAAATATTTCTTCTCGGGCAATCCTTTCATTACGTCCGTTACCATCTGTGTACTCTTTCCTGTACATATCAATGTATCGAATTCAACATCCGTAATAAAGTCTTCACAGAACTGTCTCGTTCTATCAATTCTGTCTGAACGACAATTTAATATAAGAACAATTTTATTGTAAGGGTAATTATACGTTTCAACCTTGTTTAAAATTGCTTTTGTAGACTGCGGTTCATTGGCAGCAAATGCATTTACATAAACATTTGTTGAATTATTCGCATTATAGTATTTCACTTCCACTGCGCCGACATCTGGTGGTGCATTTAACATGCCTTGTAACGCAATATCTCTGTCGATGCCAAGTGCTTCAGCCACACCCATTGCAATTGCAACATTATCTGGAAACACAATATACCCAAATTTCCTTAAGAATGATTCAGGCACTTCTTCTTTATTAACGACAATTAATTTAGTCTTACGTCTTTTGGCTACTTTAGCAAAAAAGTCGGTGTAATCATCCTTCATTACGATAAGATGACCTTTGTAAGGAATTGTCGCTGTAAATGCTTCAGCTACCTCGTCTAAAGTAGGTCCTAAGACATCCATGTGATCTTCCATGACATTAACGATAACGCCAATATTAGCTTTAACCAATTCTTTTTGAAAGGTTATCTGATAATCAGGATTCACTGCCATACACTCATTTACAAGCGCGTTCGCCTTTTGTTTAACAACCTTCTTTATAATGTCGCGTTGTTCACCAATATTAGCGCCTTGAGGCTTTCTATAAACTGGATACTCTCTCGGTGTAAACCAATACATCATACGAGCGTCTGTACCTGTTGTCTTGCCTATTACACGATATTGATCTTCGCGTAAAATACTATAAATCAATCTTGTAATTGTTGATTTACCTCTAATACCATTTATATTGATGCGTATAGGAATTTTTTCTAATCTATCAGAATGCTGTCTTTTCTCAACAATTCCTAACCATAGAATCAAACCTACACAAATAATGATTAGTAGCAAATTTTGTCCCTCTTTTCACTTCAGACTATTAAATTTTATGTATAAATGCTTAAAGGCAAAGCACATGAGTCAACCACACTATACATAAGATGTATGAGACTATGTATATTCTTCACCATTCAATAAAGCCATCCTAACACGGAGTTATTGATTTAATATAAACACTTTGAACTAAGTGTTAATTAAATGTAAATTCGCATTTACAATACATGTAAAAAAGAATTTTTTTCAATCAACAAATCCTATCATAACAATGTTTTAATTTTTTAAAAGCAAATATTTTTTTTATTATTTTTTAAAAATATTTTTACTCATCTCAAACGTTTTTCAGAAAACAAAAATATAATATTTACTTCAACTTTACATGATATTAAAAATCAAATGTTATCTTGTATGTATTAAGACATATACGAATAAATGATTAGGAGGCAGTTTATGAGTAAGTCAGTTAAATTAGTAGTTTCAATTTATCTTGCAGTAGTTGTAATTATTTGTTGTAGCTATCTAATTATGATTCTAGTTGGTAGTTTTCAAGGAAATGATATGAGAGGTTCTGTGCTAGATACGGATAACACAAAAAATATTGAAAATGTAGACTATATTAACAATACTTCAAAATCATTAGAATCAAATGCATCTCCTTCAGATAGTGTTCCAAAAATTTCACAATCTAGTATCGATACAACTTCAAATAAACTGTCTTCTATACAAGACGCTCACCATACATGGTCTTTAGATAATTCAATTTCTAAAAACCATGTATGATTTTTTTATTTCTATATATAACAATGATTGAAAGCCCTTTTTGATTTAATACGTCATTATATCCAATATTCAAGTTGAACATTCAAATGCAAATACCTTCCCTTTCTGAATTTATGCGATGCCATCTTTAATATATTCGATATAATTAAAATGACTCACATAAATTGTTTATTTATTAAAAAGGGGTTTTTAATTATGAGTAAATTTACAGAAGCTGAAAAAGTTCAAATTCTAGAAGATTTAGTTGCGATTAAATCAGTTAATGACAATGAAATGGAAGTTTGTATGTATTTAAAAGACTTACTATCGCAACACAATATTGATGCTAAGATTGTTAAAATCAATGACACGCGTGCCAATCTAGTTGCTGAAATTGGTGAATCAGGACCAGTCTTAGGTATTTCAGGACATATGGATGTTGTCTCAGAAGGCGATATTAAAAAATGGACATATGATCCATTCAAATTAACTGAAGTTGACGGCAAATTACACGGTCGTGGTGCTGCAGATATGAAATCAGGTTTAGCCGCTTTAGTATTGAGCCTTATTGATATTCATGATCAAGGTTTATTAGAATATGGTAGAATCCGTTTACTCGCCACTGCAGGTGAAGAGATTGTTGGCGAAGGGGCTAAAGCTTTCCAAGAACAAGGTTACATGACAGATGTAGAAGCACTTGTCATTGCTGAATCTTCACAAGACCGCATCATCTATGCACATAAGGGTTCGATGGATATCCGTGTTATTTCCAGAGGTAAAGCATCACATAGTTCAATGCCACAACTTGGTTTCAATGCCATTTCACCACTCGTAAAATTTGTTTACAAAGCGGATGAAGGCTTTAAAAGTTTCAATAAACGTAACGATTTATTAGGTGATGTACTAATGAACGCGACTATTTTCAATGGTGGTAATCAAGTGAATTCAATTCCAGAGCATGCCGAATCTGAATTCAATATACGTACGATTCCAGAACATGATAATGACCAATTCATCACTTATTTTAATGAAATTTTGAAGCAGGTTGAAACCGATAAAACAGATATAGAAATTGACACTTATATGTCTAGACCTCCTGTATATACGACAGGTGAAAATAAATTAGCTTCATTAGCGCATGATTTGGGTGAAAAATATTTAAATTCCGATTTACCTCTTGAAGCATCACCTGGTGTAACCGATGCATCCGATTTATTAGTCGATAAAGATGAAGACTTTTCATTCATTATGTATGGACCTGGATTAATACATCAAGCACACCAAGTTGATGAATATGTTGAAAAAGATGTTTATCTTACATTTATAGATTTATATACAGAATTTTTCCCTACTTATTTAAAAAGCATGAAATAATTTATTAACAAGTAATCCAATTACTCAACTTTTATAATACACTTTATAAAAACGACACTTCTGCAAAAGTCGTAACAGCAATATACGCGCTACAAATTTTCACTTATCAGTGTCTATTTTGTAGCGCGTATATTATTTATGTAAATATTTTCTGTTTGCATATTTGATGCGGTTAATTTGTATGATGATATTTTTGGTATTGCTTTGGCGTCATACCGTAGCGTGCTTTAAATACTTTTATAAAATAACTCGTAGTTGAGAATCCACAAGCCATAGCTATTTCTGTAATAGTAGATAACCTATCTTTATCGAGGATAGATTTACTTTGTTCTAGTCTGTATCTCAACAGATATTCAAATGGCGTTTGTTTTACATATTTTTTAAATAATCTTATCGCTTCAGCTTCGCTTAAATAAATATTTTGACTCAGATGTCCTAGAGTGATTTTATCTTGAAAATGTTTATGTATATAAGACATCATTTGCTTTACTCTATAATCAAAATGGTATGTTAATTCCGTAGGTTGTTGTTTCATATATTGCATGAGCCATTTCACTATCTTATAAAAATAGGTCATGATATCCAGCTGAAAATATGCCTCTTGTTTCTGATATATTGTACCAACGCTTTCAATACATGCTAGTAATGCATGATGACTCAAATTTTTGTGAGATAAATATATATAAGGTACCATTTCAGCTTGTTGTGATATATAACTTAAATATTTATACTCCATATAACTCGAAATATTTGGTATTTCAATATTCCAACAATAAAACTCACTTATATGTTCAAGCCCCTGTATCTCGTGCACAACATTCGAATTAATAAATATGCCATCACCTGTATTTAACACGATGTTTTTGTCACTAATGCGAATAGTCAATTTACCACGTAATACAAACACAAATTGCAATGCACTGTGCCAGTGTATGGGTATCTGTTCCATAAACGCTTGATCTAACCTTGTTTTCAACACAATATGTCGCCAATATTCATCAGGGTATTGAATGCGCTCTTCTCCATTATCTTCAATAATTATCCCTTTATACATAGCCTATCACCTCAATATATTGATAATTTTAAACCATTTATTTGTATTATATCAATATTAAGTGCGTTATATTTTAATATATTAATACATCGTAGGTGATAAAATGAAACAACAATCTCGTTTTCTCGGCATTATATTGGCAATATTAGGCGCATCTTTTTGGGGTTTAGGTGGCACAGTTTCTGATTATTTATTTAAACATCAAAATATCGACATCAACTGGTACGTTACTGCACGACTCTTAATCAGTGGCTTGCTACTATTAACAATATTTAAAATACTTAACCCTAGGCAGTCCATATTTATAGTATTTCGTAATGTAACGAATACAATACAGTTACTTATATTTTCAACTTTAGGTATGCTACTTGTTCAATATGCTTACATGGCATCAATTAACTATGGTAATGCTGCCATTGCTACCTTATTACAATACATTGCACCTGTTTATATTACTTTGTGGTTTATCATACGCAAAAAAGAAACCTTTAAATTATTTGATGTTATTGCAATATTATTAACACTCACAGGAACATTCTTATTATTAGCCAATGGTTCCCTTGACAGTTTAATGGTTTCAAGCTCGAGTATGATTTGGGGTATCATCTCTGGTTTATCGTAAGCCTTCTATACTATTTATGCCAGTAATCTATTATCCAAATTTCCAGCAATACTCGTCGTTGGTTGGGCAATGCTCATTTCTGGTATCTTAATGAATTTCAAAGCACCTATTTGGCAATTCACTATGTCTCAAATAGATATAAGTGTGATTTTGTATTTAGCCTTTGGCATTATTTTAGGTACTGCAATGGCATTTTTCTTCTTTATTAAAAGTTTAAATTATTTATCTGCCAAAGAAACTACACTTTTTGGGACAATAGAACCTGTAATGGCAATTGTTGCGAGCGCACTTTGGTTAAAAGTTGTTTTCCTACCATTTCAACTATTAGGCATCGTGCTCATTATTATTCTGATATTAGCACTTTCTTTAAAAAAGGATAAAGAACGATAAATATGTATTGTACATCAGTGTAAACCATTACAACACAACTACTCAATCTTATACTAAAGAGGACTCATCCATCATATACGGACGAGTCCTCTTTAACTGAGGCAATCATACTATTTTGAAGGTGCATGCTTGCTTAGAACCTAGAGCATAACTTGAGCTGTCAATCTCTTACTCACACTCATACATTGCTCCCTCGGCGTCAACAGATTATGAAGTCAGTGACACTACCTCTATCATGTATATTTAATTTTGTTTAATAATTTTGTTGATCTTAGCGATAAATTGTTCTTTTTCTGGTATTGGGAAAATAGGATGTATATGAAATAAATTATATCCTGGCATAAAATCATGTTGAATATTTCGAGCATTCAACATATTTGATAATTTCACTGCGTCTGGATATAACGTTTCTTTCGTCCCTATTGAAATTGTTATATGACCCAGCCCTTCAATATCACCAAATATAGGAGATACGCGCCAGTCTGTCAGATCAAGGCCATTCGCCCATAATTTTATAAAATATTTACTTCCGTCGATTGCAAGCATTGGGTCTATTTTTTCATAAATTTTTGCTTCCGGATTTGAAAATGTTGCGTCAAGCACTGGAGATATTAAAACGATGTTACTTGGTTGTGCTAAGTTTAACGTTTTAATATATTGTGCAAATGATAAGGCTATTTGGCCTCCTGCAGAGTCACCCATTATTGTGAGTTGATGAGGATTTTCGACTTGTTTCAGTAATTGTGTATATAATGTTTCCAACAGAGTGAACGTCTCTTTATAGGTTGCATGTGGTACTTTAGGATATATAGGCATGATTACTTTAGCACCTAGTTCGCCAGCCAGTGAATCTATAAAATCAAAGTGATATTTTAATGGATTTTGGAACCAAGCACCACCATGAATATACAAGACAACTGGTTGTTGTCTATCTTTGTTGTCATTCACAATATATACTGTAGACTCTTGAACTGTAGTCGTTTGGACATTGTGGTTGAAATAATAATCCGTACCTTCATATAATGCTTTCGTTTCATCTTTAACCTTCTCTAAAGCTTGTTGCGCATTTTCCACATTTAAAAATGAACTTTTCATTTTTGTTGCTCTAATAATGATTTCTTCTAAAAAACTTTTGTAGCTACGTTTTTCTTTAACTTTTGCATATACGTATGATGTGGCAACACCTATACCAACAATAGTGGCTATTTTTCTAATCACGTTAATTATCCTCCTCGCACTTTCTTATACATATATTTTATAACAAATTGAGCAATCATTTTAAATAAAAGGTACTATCTTTATAGTAGATTATAAAGTATATACGCAATTTCCTGTTTATAGAAAATTCTAATGCATCATGCTCAGATTTGTTAAGCGTTAAATTTTAATCTTGGTTTAGCATCATTGCCATATATAATTCATCAAAATAATGTTCTTCCATAAAAACAGATTCATGCTTAATTCCCTCAATTTTAAAATCTAACTTTTCATAAAAGTTAACTGCTGGTTTATTCGAAGTAATCACCGTTAATTCTAACCTTCTTAATCCTTTGCGTTGTGCCCATTTGATTGTTTCATTAAACATTTGCGTCGCTAAGCCTTGTTGATGTAAGTCATTGATTAAGCCAGTCACAATATATCCAATATGTCTAACTTTAGCTAACATACTGATATGGACAGATAAATAACCTAATATTTGATTATCGTCCGTTTTAACACCTATGTAAAAATTCCTTTTTATATCTTCACTCAGTCTATCTTTATCAAAACTTCTTTCATCAGGCAAATAAAGCATATATTGCGTTTCTTGATCTATCTTTTTCATACAATTATAAAGTGCTTCTGCTTCATTTGGACAGATTCTTTCGATACGCATAAACAACCCCCTTAATGCTATAAATTAACTTTATCATACATTACTTTTTATAATTGCGATATAATTTATCTGATTTTTCTTGTTTCAATTTAACACAACTTTTTTAATTAAAAATAAAAGCATGGAAGTGTGACAGAAATCAAATTTTTTAATAGATATTTCGTAGTCCCAACTATGCAATCAAGGCAAAGATGACGAGGATAAAGGTTTACTTGAGCTAAAGCTCATGCATAAGTCTCACTAGCATTTTTACGTGGCATACATAGGCTTTTGCAAAAGAACAAGTGAGACTTAATATTTTCAATTCAGTCATCTACTGCCTAAACGAAAAAGAGTCTGAGACAACTATTTATGTCCCAGACTCATGCTTCGTTATATCAACGTGATGGTTGTATACATTTTTTATATATAGTTAATACAAATCTTTCTGTTATACCATGCTTTTATACATCAAAGTCAGTTGATGTTCAAATTGTTGCATATCAATAAATCGACCTTGACGATGCATTTCTTTACCATTAAAGTAAATTAAATCTACAGGCACAGTAAAGATAGATAATTCTCCTGCAATCTCCTCTAATTCACTTTGATTAATCACACCTAATGGAACATCAGGAAACTCATTCACTATACCCGCAATTTGAGGTAATACAGCATGACATACGCTACAATGATCTCTCATGATATGAATGACTACAAGCCTATGCTCTGCAATAAATTCATGAAACGCTTCTATCGATGTTAATGTTTTTGGCATTTTGAAGACCACCTCTACAACATAAATTGAATATCATTATGTACTGTATTGCTTTGGACAATCAATTATTTTGTTCACTGTAATATCATATTTACACTTTTTCACATATTATGATTAGCTTAAAATCGTTTGAAATACTTCCGGCAATCTCGTTACTTTTTTCTTTTGTAAATCAAAAAATGTCCCACTTTGTTTGCCTATACAATGCACTGCATCCTCTGATTCAATTTCAAACTCAAATTCCCAACGTAGTTTACTTGCTTTTACTAAATAACAACGTCCTACGGGTTTATCATGTATGGTAATGGGTGTTTTGTATTCTGCTTCTGTATTCATTAGAATAGGCGATATTTGTTGATTCATCATATCAGAATATGGCATATATTGATTAATAAAGTCAGTTCGTAAATCTTCAAACCATCTTATATATACAATATTACTTACTATGCCCATCGCATCAATATCATATCCATTTACTTCAAAGTTTCTTTCAGCCACTAATTTTCTTTCAGTCATAATCCTATTCGCTCCTCAAACAACCTTTAATTTATCTATCCTCTATATTATAAGTATATAACTAGCAAATTGCATTTGTTTGAGTTTATTGTTAAAAATGCGATTATTCTTTGTAAAAGTTAAATTTACTTTAATAATGAAAGATCTATTTTATGCAACATCGTTTGCAAACGTAAACGTGTCTCTTGAGTATAGCCTTGTAGTCCACCCGTATGTATAAATAGAATGTTGTCTTGATTATCATACGCACCAGATTTTATTTCATGAACTAAACCTCTAAAAGCTTTTCCAGTATATGTTGGATCTAGTATAATGCCTTCTTTTTGTGCAATATCGATATAAAATTGTAATTCTTCGTCAGTTGCTTTACCATATCCCAGTCCAATATAAGCATCGTTTATCGTAATTGTCTCGTATGATTGAATTGTTTCATCTAATTGCTTTATTATCTCTATCACTTTATTTTTGAATGTATGTGCACTTTGGTCTACTGCATAACCTATAATTTGCGTAGTTTCACAGTTAATCATTTGCCCATACCAAAGACCAGCATACGTACCACCAGAACCAACAGCAACATTGATTGAATCAAAATGTACTTTCAGCTCATCCTGTTGCTTTATGATTTCATTATACGCATTAACGTAACCATGTGTTCCTATCCAATCCGAAGCACCCACTGGAATTAAAAATGGAGTTTTCCCTTGTCCTTCAAATGTCTTATATAGCTTATCCATCGCATCTTCCCGAGAACTTGTTGGTTCGATGATATGTATATGCGCACCTAACATTGCATCTAAAAATAGATTCCCTTCATATTCTGCCATCTCTCCTCTTAGAACAAGATATGATACATTACACTTAGCACACAAGGCAGCTGTAGCACGTGCGTGATTCGATGTAATTGCCCCGGTTGTTATAATAGTGTCATATCCATGATCTAATACATATTGCATTGTATACTCGAGTTTACGCACCTTATTACCTGATATTTCTGATCCAGTGTAATCATCTCTCTTAATATAAATATTTTTTCCTAATGCATCACTTAACTGATCTAATTTTTGAATTGGTGTATTTAAATTGGCAATATCTAATTTATTATGTAACATTCTTTAATCTCCTTCATACGTGTCAAATCGCTAACGCTTTATTTTCCGGAAAATATTTTTCATGCTTTTCGTTCCGCTTCGATAATATATTTTTACTTAAGTAATCATCTGTAATTATTATGCATTGCTTTTAAAAGAAGTAGTTCTACCTGCGCTTAAAAATCTCTTTTCAACAGTACATAGCGATTCATATCTCTAAAGCGTTCACCATTAAACACATCTTCATAATCTGTTGCAACAAATTTAAAGCCCGCTTTTTCTGCTACTTTACAACTCGCTATATTGTTAACATCCGCCATAATAGTTAATTTATTCAGTGATAATGTTTCAAAAGCGTAATGGCATAACTGTTTAACGCATTTTGTAACAATTTGCTTCCCTGTATAGCCTTCTGCTATCCAATATCCAACCTCTGCTTTGTAATTAGCTTGATCAATATGATGTAAATCTATCGTACCAATCATCGTTTCCTCGTAGTAAATCATAAATAACCTAGCCTTATTTTTTGCATGCTGCTGTATCATCATTTTCAAATATGCTTTTTCATCTTCAACGGTTACATCTTCCTTAATAAAATCTAAAAATGGAGATAAATGTGAAAAATTACTTTTAATCAAATCATATAAAGTTTCCGCCATATTTAACTCTGGCGGTATTAGCGAAACATTGGGCATTACATTCATTGCTGGTCTATAATTCATACGTTCACCTGCGATTATTTATTTGTTATCTCTCATGATATTTATATTTTCAGAATATTTCAATACTTTAGACAAAATAAAATAGGAGTAGCTTTGAAATCTATGATGAGATTTCAAAATTCTACTCCTATACTATATGGATAAACTCAAGTGTTTCATCCTAGTTTACAACATTTATTTGTCATCTATCACTTTAATGATTAATTGTTCTGCTGTTACATCTTTGACGTCTTCTACAGATAATTGTCTATCCTCTAAATTAGTAATAATTAATGGCGTAACCGTACTTGGTGCATGGGCTGTTATATAATCTAAATCAATTTGCATCAGTACTTGTCCTTTATGGACTCTATCATCTGTTTCTACAAAACTTTCAAAACCTTCCCCATTCAACTTAACCGTATCTATGCCTATGTGTATTAATAATTCAAGACCTTGATCTGATTCTAATCCAATGGCATGCTTTGTCGGAAAAATGGTTTTCACTGTACCATCGAATGGCGCAACAATTTTACCGTCAGCTGGTATAAACCCAACACCATCGCCCATCATTTTTTGCGCAAAGACTTGGTCTGGCACTTCAGACAACGGTATAACTTGACCATTTCCTGGCGCATAAATGTTTACTTCAGACGCACGTTCGATATGAACTACTTCTTCACTTTCTTCTTCCGTAACTGTCGTCTCTTGAGGTTTTGTAATTTCACCTTTCATAATCAAGGACATGTCGTGTTTAATTTGATCTGATTTAGGACCAAAAATGGCTTGCATATTGTTTCCTACTTCAAGCACACCTGATGCGCCTAATGCTTTCAATCCTGCTACATCAACTTTACCTTTTTCTTTTACTTCCACACGTAATCTTGTAATACATGCATCTAAATGCTTAATATTTTCTTCTCCACCCATTGCTTTCAATACATTAAATGGAAGTTCGCTTGCTGATGAATTTGTAAATTGTGCTTGTTTATCTTCGCGTCCCGGTGTTTTATACTTGAATTTTAAAATTAAGAATCGGAAGACAAAGTAATAAATAAAGGCGTACACAACACCTACAGGAATCACTAACCACCATTGTGTCTTGTTTGGTAATACACCTAGTAAGACATAGTCTATAAATCCTCCTGAGAAGGTATATCCCAAATGTACATTTAATAAATATAAAATTAAGAATGATAAACCATCCAATATTGCATGCACAAAGAATAATACTGGCGCTACAAATAAAAATGAAAATTCTAATGGTTCTGTAATCCCTGTTAAGAAAGAAGTTAATGCAGCTGATCCCATTAAGCCAGCTACGACTTTTTTATTTTCAGGTTTTGCTGTATGATAAATGGCTAAAGCTGCTGCAGGGAGACCAAACATCATCACTGGAAATTCACCTTGCATAAATTTACCTGCAGTTAATTTACTACCTTCACGTATTTGTTCAATGAAGATACGTTGATCCCCATGAATCATTTCTCCAGCTGCATTTTTCCATGCACCAAATTCAAACCAGAATGGTGCGTGGAAGATATGATGTAACCCAAATGGTATCAATAATCGTTTAATAAATCCAAAGAGAAATACGGCTAATCCAGTATTCGAGTCAAGTAAACCTTCACTAAATGCATTTAAGCCTGTTTGAATACTCGGCCATATCCATGCCATTGGAAACGCTAATATGAATGATGTTGTTGCCATCATAATAGGTACAAAACGTTTACCTGCAAAGAAACCTAAGTAAGACGGTAACGAAATATTATAGAATTTGTTATAACACCAGGCTGCTAGTGCACCAATAATAATACCGCCAAATACACCTGTTTGTAATGTTGGAATACCTAACACACTTGCGTAGCCACTCGCTGCATCATTTACATTATCAGGAGATACATGTAAAAATGCACCCATTGTTTTGTTCATTACAAGATAACCTACAAATGCTGCAATAGCTGCAACTCCATCACCACTTGCTAACCCAATTGCGACACCCATCGCAAAAATCATAGGTAAATTATCAAATATAATACCTCCGGCACCGGTCATCATTTCTGCGACACTTTGAATCCCCCCATTTTGAATAAATGGTAAGTAGTGTTGTAACGATTCACCTTGCATCGCAGTACCAATTGCTAATAATAGCCCGGCAGCAGGTAAAATAGCGACTGGTAACATTAATGCTTTACCAATACGCTGTAGCTGTCCAAATAGCTTTTTAAACGATGAATTTACAATTTAAGTGCAACACATAAAAAAGAGCCCTAAAATCATCAATCTAGTAAAATAAAGTTTGCGAAGACAAAATTTTACTGGAGATGATGATTATGGACTCATATAAACACCTTACCATAGAAGAACGCGAAAGAATATTCTTTCTTAAGGCTAAAGGATATTCTTTAAGAAAAATCGCTAAAGATATTTGCAGAAGCCCATCAACTGTTTCTCGTGAATTAGCTAGAAACGCTTCCTCCGGAAGCTACAACCCTACATATGCTCATAATAATTACAAGTGCAATAAGAAAAAATGCGGACGTAAATTATTATTAAAATCAAAGATTTTATTTGATAAAGTAAAATTTTTATTTCTTAATCAACAGTGGTCACCTGAACAAATTGCAAACCGATTGAAAAGTGAAGGGTTTCACCTGGCTATTAGTTATAATACTATTTACCGTGCTATTTATTTAGGCCTATTTGATCCGCCTAAATTAAGTCACGGTAACCGTGGATGTATTAGATTGTTAAGGCATAGAGGTAAGACTAGACACACTAAAAGTCATCAAGAAAATAGAGGTAGAATTAGAATAAGTTATTCAATACATGATCGACCTCAAATCATTAATGATAGAGAACGAATCGGAGATTGGGAAGCCGATACTGTTATGGGAAAAACTGGAAAATCTTGTCTTGTTACATTAGTAGATCGTAAAACCGGCTATTTACTTTGTGGTAAAGTACCTAAAAAGAAATCTGAGTTTGTGAAACAGAAAATCGTAGATTTACTTGGCACCTTACCAAACAATAAACGATTATCTATTACACCAGATAGAGGTAAAGAGTTTTCTAAACATCCAGAAATTACGTCAGAGTTAGATAACATTCCATTTTATTTTCCTGATCCTCATTCCCCTTGGCAACGTGGAACTAATGAAAATACAAATGGATTGATTAGAGAATATATAGCCAAAGGTATTGATATTGATAACATTACAGAAGAACAAATAGAACACTATGTTTATAAGTTGAATACACGTCCTCGTAAACGATTTGATTGGAAAACACCAGCAGAGCTTTTCAATGATAAGGTGTTGCACTTAATTTGACAATTGAAGACATATAAAAACATCCCTTCAAAAATTTAAAATTTTATCAAAACCACCAAAAAGCGCACAAAAAAAGACATGAACAAACAGACTATCTCAGATAGTCATTATGTTTGCTCATGCCTGCCTAACCAGTAACACGCAATTTGACGATTATTTTTTTATATTATATAACGCTTTCATTAAAGATACAATAACTAATTGCAAATTTATTTTATTTTTTTGATCTCAATCTAAATACCCTTGTGATTAGTAACCTACAATTAATGCAATCGACATACCAATACAACAGATAAGTACCCAAGTTAAAATAATCTTCCAAGCAAACTTCAACCATTGTGTATACGTGATTTTACCGACTGCTAAAGCGCCCATTAAAATAGCCGACGTAGGAAATAATACATTACTTATTGCATCACCATATTGAAATGCTAATACAGTGATTTGACGATTAATATCTAATAAATCCGATATCGGTACCATAAGCGGCATGGTCGTCAACGCTTGTCCCGATCCAGATGGAATAAAGAAATTTAACATGAATTGTAAAATGAACATTGCGATGATGACTAATGCTGATGGAACACCATTTAATAATGTCGTCATACCATAGACAATACTGTCTATGACTTGTCCGTTTTCCAAAATAACAATAATCCCCTTAGCAAATCCTACAATCATTGCCCCAAACAAAATATCTTTCATGCCATCAATCATTGCATCAAATGTACCATTTAAACCAAGTCCACCAATAAATCCAGCAAGTAAACCTGCCAATATAAAATTCGCACTCATTTCATTGAATGACCAACCATATGAAAAAATACCGTATACATTTAAGATAATTGCTAGAACGATTAAGCCTAAACCACTTGCTTGTCTTTTGGTAAAACGAGCTATATGCATGGACGTAACCGTATGTCCTTCAGATTGTTCTAATTCATAAACATAACTTTTTGTTTTATCATGCTTAACTTTACGCGCATATAACATCACTGTAGTGATAGCGGCAATTAAAATGAAAATATAGATGATGGAACGTAGACCCCATCCTGAAAACATCGGTAATTCTGCTACTGTTTGAGCAACACCTACAGTAAACGGATTTAACATACCACCCATAAAACCACTCGCTGCGCCTAATATAACCATAGCAGCACCAGTAAGCGCATCATAACCTAAAGTACGTGCAATGATGATCCCAATAGGTACAAAAATAATTGTTTCTTCTGCTAAACCAATTGAAAAACCTAAGATTGAAAAAATCGTCATCGTCAATGGAATCATCAGCACTTTATATTTTCCTAATGATTGCATTGCTTTATTTACTCCATTTTCAAATGCACCCGTTTTATGTACAATGCCAAACGCGCCACCTACAAGAAAGATATAAAATACAATTTCGCCACCACTCATCAATCCTTCTGGAATTGCACGAAAAATATCGAAAAATGAAACACCGTGCTGTTGTACTTGTTCATACGAACCAGGAACGACAAGCGTCTGCCCATCTTTTTTCTCCCTGGCATATTCTCCAGCAGGAATTAAATATGTTAATATGCTAGAAATAATGATGATCATGAGTAACAGTGCATATGTATGTGGTGTTTTTATACGTAAATGCCTAAAGCTATGTTTCCCCATATTTTAACTTCCTCTCCCAACTATAAGTACGCTTTAAAATGTTCATTTATTTAAAATTTGTATAAGTCTTATTTTTATATTATGCCATTTACATATATAATTATCAGAATATTGCGCTTACTCTATTATCCCATAGTCCTAATTTTAATCAATACTAAAGCGACAAAAAACGAAAACAAAATACAAATAGCAGGCCGAGATATTATTAAACATCTTGGCCTGCTATTCTAATAGAAAATCAATAACTAAATTATTAAATTATAGCAACCTAGTTATCCATTTTTAAATATTATTTTAGTCAAATAAACACGTTGCTACGTTCCGTTTTAACTATTAGAAGAAACGTTTAACGGCAGTTGACATTGGAGGGATTTCATCTAAATCTAGTTTTTTATCTTCTGTAATAGATCTGTATGCCCATTTACCATAATTAATTGCTTCATCTTTAACAATTTTACCAGGTAATGGTGCAGCATTTGGATCAACATAAACATTTACAATTGTTGGTTTATCTTGAGACATTGCTTCTTCCACTACTTCGTCAATTCTATTTGGATCTTTCAATGTATAACCAACACCGCCACAGCTTTCAGCAAATTTTGCTAAATCCATATCTGTGAAATTAATTGCATATTCTAATTCGCCCGCTGCTTGTTGTTCATATTTAATGAATGATAATTCTTGGTTATTTAATACAAAAATTGTCATTGGTAAATCATATTGAACGGCAGTTGCAAAATCTTGCATAACCATTTCGAAAGCACCGTCACCAGCAATACCGACAACTTGGCGATTTGGGTAAGCGCGTTTTGCTGCAATAGCACCAGGTAATGCACAACCCATTGTACCTAACCAACTTGAAACGATAAATTTGTTATTTACAGTTAAGTTTAAATAACGCGTAGACCAAACAGTTGAAGTACCAACATCAATAGAGAAGATGGCATCATCTGTTCTAACTTGATTGATAGCATCCATGAGACGTTCTGGGCGGATAGGCGAACTGCTGTCTGCCATATCTTTTGCCATCCATGAATCCCAAGTCGCTTTTCTTTCAAGTGTTTTATTTAAGAAATCACGATTTTTAACGTGTTTTGCTGAATCAGTTAGTTGTTGTAACGCTAATTTACTATCACCAATGATACCAGCATTTACATCGAAACGGTGTCCAATATTTTCAAGATTTGTATCGACTTGAATTGCTTTAATATTTTTCTTAGGTAAATAATCTACATAAGGGTAGTTCGTACCTACCATAATCAATAAGTCTGCATCTTGAATTGTTTGATAAGATACTTTCGTACCAATCTTACCTAAATTACCTAAGTTATAAGGGTGGTCATCTGCAAGAATCCCTTTCGCAGGTAACGTAACAATTGTTGGGATTTTAAATGCTTCGATAAATTCACGTACTTCATCTTTAGCGTGTTTCGCACCTGTACCAAGTAACATCACTGGACGTTTACTTTTATTTATTAATTTAGTTGCTTTTTTAACACTACGAGGTTTTGGCGCAACTCTTGCTGGAGGTGCAGTATCTACACCTTTGCTTGTAGTATCTTTAACTTTATTATTTAATAAGTTGTTTGGAAGAATTAACACCGCAACACCTTTTTTCTCATAAGCTGTGCGAATCGCTTCATTCACGATACCAAATACGTCTTTATCATTTTCAGAAATTTGATGTTTATATACAGCAACATCATCAACCATGTTACTAATATCAGTTTCTTGGAAAGCTTTTGTACCTAAAGCAGTACTATCTGTTTGTCCTGCTAAAATAAGTTGCGGTACGTTATCCATTTTGGCGTCATACATACCATTAAGTAAATGTACAACACCTGGACCACCAATACTTAATGCGACACCAATTTTACCTGTTAGTTTAGTGTAACTTGCAGCAGCTAAACTTCCGACTTCTTCATGACGCACATGTACAAACTCAATATTATCTCTTTCCGTTCTTAAACTATCAACTACTGCATCTATTGAGTCACCTGGAATACCATAAATATGATCAATATCCCATGCTTGTAATGCTTTTACTAATGCTTCATTTGCTTTAATCTTGCCCATTATTAAAAACTCCCTTCATTTTTTAAATCGACTTCACTCGAATTTTTAAAGCTAATTTTAAGATAGATGTGGAACAGTAAGCTGATTTTCTAATATCTTTTTTAAATAAAGGAGTAGTTCTTTAAAATATTTACATTAATTTCATTTAACTCCAGCTCACTGATACCAAATCATTACTTAAATGTACAAATTGATTATAACGCATACCTATTTAGTATAAAAATAGTATGAGTATAGGTAAAACAATTGAACTTAGAACTGCTGTTAAAATCATACCAATTGAACTATAAGCACCAGTTTCTGAATCAATATCAAGTGCTTGAGCAGTACCAAAGGCATGTGATGCGTTACCATAAGTCATTCCTTTAGCAATTGAAGATCTAAATCTTCCTAATCTTAATAAATAAGCGCCTAAAATGCTACCAATCAAACCTGTCGTTATAATAAACATAACCGTAATTGTATCAATGCCACCTAGTTGATGTGACACTTCAATACCTACTGCAGCCGTTATTGATCTTGGTAACATCGTTACAATAGTTTCTTTAGAATAGCCAAATAATTTTAATATACTAAATACAAATACAAAATTTAACATGACCGCCATCAATACACTACTAAAAATAACACGCGCATACTTTAAAATTTTATGACGGTTTTGATAAAGTGGGAAAGCTAAACAAACCACCGTACAATTCAATAAATAATTAATCCATTTTCCACCGAGCATGTAAGTCTTGTAATCTACTCTAAATAATAATAGAACAATAATAATACCAATAGATGCTATAAGTGCAGGATTCAAAAATGGAGTTTGAAATTTTTGTTGTAGCTTTTTCGCGCCAATATACATTGCTATTGTTAAAATAATCATTATTATCGCTTCTAAAATCAACATCTAATTAACTCCATTCCCGTCTTGTTTATTTTTAACCATTTTTTCAGCTATAAAGCCTGAAATTAAAGCTACGCAACATGTACCAAGAAGAATCATTGAGAAGAATAAAATGAAATTCAAATTAATCATTGGTACAACATCCATGATTCCTACTACTGAAGGTACAAAGAAAAATACCATTGTCGTTAGGAAAAAATTTGACCCTTCATTTACCCATTTTGCTGGAATTACTTTAAATTGTAATAATAAGAAAAATAATAATAATCCTACGATACTGCCTGCAATGGGTATATGCATATAACGTTGAATTACATTACCTAAATAAGTAATCCCCATAATCACTAATACTTGAATCAACACTGTTATTATCTTTTTAAATTGTTGCAATAGCATCATTCCTTAATTGCATTTTTTTCTACTTGCTTTCCTGATTACAATTACTAGTATAGAATGATTATTCTTATAATAAAAATATTGAATTTTTATATGACCTATTATGATTATGAATGAAAGCGGTTTGATTAATCATTTCAGATAATAAATCCTCTTATTCTAATGAATTACGCATAAAAACCGAAAAGAAATCTTATTTAATGTAAGATTTCTTCTCGGCTTTTATTAAGTGTATATATGTTTATCTTTATAATCTTTCTTTCATAAAATCAATCCACTGTTTCGTTGCATGACTTAGGTACTTATCTTTTTTCCAAATCACACCTAATTCCCAACGCATACCTGGATCTTCTAATGTTTTGTTACTAAAACTACTATCTAATAAATGTACAATATTTTCGGGTAATATGCTGACTCCTAAATGGGCGTTCAATAAGTTTTCGATAAAATTCCACTGTGAAATTTTAGAAATCGTATTAGGAATAAAGCCGGCATTTTTCGCCGCTTCAATAATTTTGTCGTTCAAATAAAAATCTTCATTAAATAAAATGAAGTCTTCATCTTTTAACATACTCATATCAACATGCGTTTCATTCGCTAAATGATGTTCTTTATTTAATACTAATTTTAAATCTTCTTGATATAACGTCACAGAATGAAAAATGGACTGATCAACCGGTAATGTTGTGATGCCTATATCGATTTCATCATTAATTAATTGTGTTTCTATCATTTTCCCGCCATTTTCGACAAGACTATAGGTAACATTAGGATATTTTTGATGAAATTCACCTAAAATATTAATAAATTGGTTCATGTTCATCACAGCAGACAATCCTATACTGATATGCCCGGTTTCCAATCCTAAAAGGCTATTGATTTCTTTCGGCACATCATTATATAACGTTAAGATTTCCTTACATTTTTTATAAAAAATCGAACCCGCATCGGTTAAGACAAGTTGTCGCTTACTGCGATCAAACAATGTCATATCTAATTCTTGTTCTAAATCTTTAATCGCTTTACTTATTGTCGGTTGAGCGATAAATAAATGTTTTGAAGCATTCGTCATACCTTTTTGGTCAACAACTTCAACAAAATATTTCATATGTTTAATGTCCATGTATTCACTCCTTTGCATATATTTATTTAATATTATTCAGTATACGTTGAAATTTCAATAATTCAATAATATCGTAGGACTGAAACCAAATTTACTATTAGGCTTACATCCCACTTTAGACATTTCAACTAAAAAATGAATACAGAACATATATTCAATACATTTCATAAACTATCATAACACGTACAAAATAAAATTATTTTCTTTTATTTATTAAATTCGTTTCAGTTTTAAGCATTATTCGCATCATTTGTTTGTGTTGATTTATTTGGTTGATTAGTTATTTCATTATCTTGATTGCTAAGTTTAACAATTTTAAATCCAATATAACCAAATATTATTGAGATGATAGGGACTGTATAATTTAATATCGCATAGGGAGCATATTCTATTACTGAAACACCTAAGGTAGATGCAATAAATACGCCGCATGTATTCCAAGGTACAAATACAGAACTTAATGTACCACCATCTTCCAGTGCTCTCGAAAGGTTTTTAGGATGCAATTCCTTCTCCTTAAAGGCATTAATATACATGCGAGAAGGTACGATGATTGATATGTATTGCTCTGAACAAGTAATATTTGTGCCGATACATGATACGATGACCGATGCTATTAATGTACCTGTAGACTTTGCAATTTTAAGTATCTGAGTGATTAAAGCCTTTAGCATACCTGAGTACTCTAATACGCCACCAAATGTCATCGCTACTAATGTTAAAGAAATTGTGTAGAACATAGATTCTAATCCACCACGGTTGAATAATTCATCTACAAGTTTATTACCTGAATCAATCGTATACCCTGTTTGTAGCGCGGTTAATGCTTCTGTAATCGTACCACCTTGTACAAAGATTTGTGCAAAAAATCCAAGAACAATCCCCATACAGATGGCTGGAATCGCCGGTACTTTTAATACAACTAGAGCTATGACGATTAAAGGAATTAATAATAACCATGGCGTAATTAAAAAGTGATTTTGCATGGTGTCTAGAATGGCATTAATGTTTTTTGTATCAAAGTTTTTCGTCCCAAAACGGTGACCAATAATAAAGAATGCAACCAGTGAAATGATTAAAGCTGGAATCGTTGTATAGAACATATGTTTAATGTGCTCAAATAAATCAACGCCTGTTAAGCCAGAAGCCAAGTTCGTGGTATCAGAAAGCGGGCTCATTTTATCACCAAAATATGCACCACAAATGACCGCACCAGCAACCATACCAGCTGAAATCCCCATACTGATTCCAATGCCCATTGATGCTACTCCCACCGTTGCCATCGTTGACCAACTACTGCCAATCGCTAACGCAACAATACCGCACAAAATAACAACTACAACCAAGAAATATCTTGGATCTATCAATTGCAACCCATAATAAATCATAGTCGCAACCACACCACTACCAATCCATGAGCCGATTACTAAACCAACTAATATAATGATGACAATCGCTGGTAAAGCATGTCTTATGCCCTTATACATCATTTCTTCTACTTCACTGAATTCATAACCATGTATTAAGGTAACTAAAATAGCCACTGCTGTACCAATTAATAAATGATAGTTGGACAATTAATGATATTGATTTGTGATATTGACTTTTAAATATGCACTTATTCAGATGTCATATTACAATTGTGTGGCATATATTTCTTCCTTGTTAAAGTTATTTGTAATAATTGTTTATATTATTGTACTTTTTACTTCTCAACCTTATTATAAAAATATAATTTTAAAAATGACTGGAGATATCTATGAATATTAAAAAGAAATTAGTAAATGTATTTATTGCAACTACGCTATTAATGACAGGGACAGTCACTTTTCAAGCGATTAATGAATCACAAACTACAAATGCTGCTGTTAACTATTACTATAAAAACCAATGTACTTGGTATGTATTTAAAAAACGTGCGAGTGTCGGTAAAGCTGTACCAAATGGTTGGGGTAATGCAAAGTACTGGTACAGTAAAGCTAAAAAAGCCGGATATCGTGTAGGAAAAAAACCAGCAAAACGTGCTGTCATGCAATCTACTAGTGGCACATACGGTCATGTAGCATATGTAGAAACCGTTTATAATAATGGTAGTATTAAAGTCTCTGAATATAATTACAATCGACCTTTAGCCTATGGAACAAGAGTGTTAAGCAAATCCTCTGCAGCGAAGTACAATTACATTTATTAGTTTCTATTTAGACTAAATAGATGCAAATCATAATTGCCATAGAAATCTTTCTAGATTAGCCAGCGTTTTATATAACTGTTACAAACACGCCATAGATGACGTCTTGCTGTTTAATTCAAGCCAAAACGCATACCTAAAAAAGTGGTGGCTCAATGTTTTCAGTCATCTGCTGCCAAATAAGAATAAGCGTCCGAGACATCTATTCATGTCTCGGACGCTTATTTTATATATTAATGAAATTGATAACTTTGATGACCTTTAGCAAATGCTTTAACAGTGTATATCCATGATCCCCCATCATTTTCGATGTCATTTGCACAAATGATGAGTTGGTCTGTACCTGGTATAAACGCTGGATGTGTCGATCTTAACATGTGACCTTGATCGCGCCCTGGCATTAATATCTGACCAATAGGCGAACCTTTTTTATTAAAAACGAGAACTTTTCCTTGACCATACATGGCAACATACAAATTATCATCGCTATCAATACAGCACGAGTCTGGACCCTCATGACCTGTAAAATAATATGGAATGGAAGCACCAAATGGCGCAATTGTCACCCCATCCTCTAATAAATCGATACGGTGTAAACGATTGGCATTCGTTTCTGTTACCCACAATGTTTTTTCATCTGTGCTTAAAGCTACACCGTTAGCAACTGCAAGATTTTGTATGACTGGTGTAATTGATTTAAAATCTGGCGATACATAATAAACGCCACCTTTGAGATTAGTAGAATAACCACGGAAATCAGTAAAATAAAACCCACCTTTACTATCAAAGACAGGATCATCAATACAGTATTCAGTTCCAATATCTGAAACGATATCTTGCGCATCATTACCGTCAGCATCTACCATGAAGATTCCTCCAGTGCTCTCAAAATCCCCTAAATAGCAGACAAATAGTCTGCCATCTTTATGAATTTTGACGGCTGCTGGGTTTTGTTTATGCGATTTAAATAGTTCAGTGACTTTTTTATCTGGTAAATTCACATGAAAAATCGTACCACCAAACACTTCACAAAGTAATAAGTTACCTTGTCTATCAAAGCATAATCCTTCTAACTGTAATCCTTGTTTAGATATTTCTAGCCAAGGCTCGGCAGTGACTGTAGGTAATTGTTGCTCATGTGCAGGTATTGGTGCGACACTATTTTCTCCATCTTTATAAGCTAGTACTGGCAATTCATTTGAATCCATAAAGCTCCACCCCTTTTTTAATTACTCATCTTCTTAATTATATGCAAAGCCTTTCATAAAATAAAATAATTTCATTTCCTGAATCGTGCGTATATATCTAACGCTTATAATAAAAACCCCTTTTAATGAGAAATTAAAAAGGGTTAAATAATTAATAAATGACTCTATTATAATCATTCGTATTGTACTTATTGTTTTTGTAATCTTAATTCGTCTAATAATTGTTGGGCAACAGCTGTATTCGCTCTTGGTTGTGTTTTTAACATATCCGCAATTTGTGCTATTTCCTCACCTTGCGCACCAACAACGATTGCTAAAGATTTATATTGTAAGCTCATATGTCCTTGTTGAATACCCTCAGATACAAGCGCACGACAAGCTGCAAAGTTTTGTGCTAAACCAACTGCCGCAACAACATGACCAAGTTCTTGCGCAGAATCTACTTTCATTAAATCCAGAGATGCTTTTGCAATAGGTAACACTTTCGTGCCTCCACCTACCGTTGCAAGTGTCATTGGTACTTCAATTGTTCCCACTAAAGTTTGTCTTTCTTCATCATATTTCCATGTTGCTAAACCACGATATTGACCATCTTTACTTGCATAAGCATGCGCTGTAGCTTCTGCACCTCTAGTATCATTGCCTGTTGCGAGTACAACTGCATGTATGCCATTCATGACACCTTTATTATGTGTAGCTGCACGATGGATATCAACTTGAGCTAATACAGAAGCCCGTTCCATTCGCTTAGCAACTGCTTCGCCATCTCGATCACCTTTAGATAACGCATCAACTGTAATTTCACCTTGTACCTTTACTACAGAAGCTGTGGCATGATTCGACAAGATACTCATTAATATATCAACGTCTTTTAATTCATTTTTAAGATACGCTGTTATACCTTCTAATATGGTATTTAACATATTCGCACCCATTGCATCTTTGGTATCTACGGATACTTTTAATGATAATAACCCTTCATTTGGAAAAGTATCAATATCTATTTTACGATAGCCGCCACCTCTTTCTATAATAGAAGGATACACTTCATCCGCAATTTGTTTAATTTGCGTTTCGAGATTATATATCTGTTGTGATAGTATCTCAGTATCGGATACTCCATCAAAAACGATTTGACCAATCATTAGACGTTCACTAGAAATAACTTTAAATCCACCTGTCTGATTGACAAGTTTTGCACCGTAACTTGCCGCTGCTACTACAGATGGTTCTTCAACCAT
Organism: Staphylococcus saprophyticus subsp. saprophyticus ATCC 15305 = NCTC 7292; assembly: GCF_000010125.1. Classification (NCBI taxonomy): domain Bacteria; kingdom Bacillati; phylum Bacillota; class Bacilli; order Caryophanales; family Staphylococcaceae; genus Staphylococcus; species Staphylococcus saprophyticus. Next base: position 357,426 of record NC_007350.1, on the reverse strand, counting down.
CATCGGTACCACGTAAGATTTATCATCTACTATAATTTCTGGCAATAAACCGACAGGTAATGTTCCTTGTCCAATGACATTTTCAATTAAACTATTCGCAATTTCTTCAGGGATTAAAGGATTATTTAACAAAGTATTTTTATTTTCTTCATTTAACCAACCTTTTTGAACTAACGTGTTTAACTTGTCTTCTCTTGATAAATGACGAAATGATTTGTCTAATGCTTCCATTATTAAACCTCTCTTTCTATAGCAATAGCGATACCTAAACCGCCACCAATACAAGCAGTAGCAATGCCTGTTTGTTTATCTTCTTGTGTTAAAATATTTACAAGTGTTGTAACTAAACGCGTACCACTTGCACCTATAGGGTGTCCCAAGGCAATCGCTCCACCATATAAATTGAGTTGTTCTTCAGCTATACCTAGATTTTTACTTACTGGTATACTCTGCGCCGCAAAAGCTTCTGTCATTTCAACCACATCAAAGTCTTCTATCGCTTTATCAGCTTGGTTTAATAATTTTGTAACTGCATGATATGGTGCATAACCCATTAACTCTGGATCACAGCCTATTTCTGCATGTGCTCCAACAAATGCTAATATTTCAAAACCATTTTCTTTGGCATAAACTTCATCCATCAAGATAATTGTTGATGCCCCATCATTAATGCTTGAAGCATTGCCACCTGTCACAGTACCGTCTTCTTTAAAGATTGTTTTTAGTGTACTTAATTTTTCAACACTACTATTGCCACGAATACCTTCATCTGTGGTCATCCAGTCTCCGTTTACATCTTCTAAAGGTACAATTTCATTTTCAAATTTCTTAGCTTGTGTGGCTTGATGTGCTTTCAGTTGTGATTCATTAGCAAACGCATCTTGCGCTTCACGTGTCACATCATATTTTTCAGCAATTTTTTCCGCTGTAATACCCATAGGTACATTCATAAAGGCATCAGTAAGACCATCATGCATAAAGCTATCAACAGGTGTTTCACTGTCATTTAAAATGAGTTGAGGCGCATTCGTCATACTTTCAACACCGCCAACTGCTACGACTTTGGCTTCACCTAATTGTATTAATTGTTTTCCTAAAATAATGGATTTCAATCCTGAACCACAGACTTCATTTATTGTCATAGCTGGTGTTGTATTAGGCACGCCAGCATTAATAGCGATTTGACGTGCTGGATTTTGTCCATTGCCAGCTTGTAGTACATTACCATATATGACTTGCTCAATATTTTGTGAATCTAAATTTATAGCTTTTATAGCAGCTTCCAATGTTTTAGTGCCAAGTTCTACTGCTGAATAATGACTTAACTTTCCTTTAAATCTCCCTATCGGTGTACGCTTAGCACTTACAATTGCGATTTTATTCATGTTCATTCTCCTTTATATCTCTTTTTCAAATCATTGTATTTTATTGTCACGATTTGGTATGATACAATTGCTTATTTATATATAGAAAGGTGTCGATACGCTTTATGACAGTTGGTATTGATCAAATTAATTTTTATGTTCCAAGATTTTATGTAGATATGGCTAAGCTTGCCGAATCCCGTCAAGTAGACCCAAACAAATATTTATTAGGTATTGGCCAAACTGAAATGTCAGTAAGTCCAATGAGCCAAGACATCGTTTCAATGGGTGCAAATGCTGCCAAAGCGATTGTTACAGATGAAGATAAAAAACAAATTAGTATGGTTATTGTTGCAACTGAATCTGCCATTGATTCAGCTAAAGCATCTGCAGTACAAATACATAACTTGCTAGGCATTCAACCATTTGCTCGTTGTATTGAAATGAAAGAAGCTTGCTATGCAGCTACACCTGCCATTCAATTAGCTAAAGATTATTTAGCACAACGTCCAGATGAAAAAGTGCTTGTTATCGCTAGTGATACAGCGCGTTATGGTTTACATTCTGGCGGCGAACCAACACAAGGTGCTGGTGCAGTAGCTATGATGATTTCACAAAATCCACGCATTCTTGAACTAAATGACGATGCCGTTGCATTTACAGAAGATGTCTATGATTTTTGGCGTCCAAGCGGACAATCTTATCCACTTGTAGATGGTGCTTTATCTAAAGATGCTTATATTCGTTCATTCCAAGAAAGTTGGCAAGAATATGCACGTCGCTACAACAAATCATTAGCTGATTTTAAATCTTTATGTTTCCATGTACCATTTACTAAAATGGGCAAAAAAGCACTTGATTCTATTTTAACAGATGACATTGATGCTGAAACAAAAGAACGTTTAACTTCAGGTTACGATGCAGCCACTTATTATAATCGTTATGTAGGTAATATTTATACTGGCTCACTTTACTTGAGTTTGATTTCTTTACTTGAAACACATGATTTATCTGCAAACGATACGATTGGCCTATTTAGTTATGGTTCAGGATCTGTTGGCGAATTCTTCAGTGGTAAAATCGTAGAAGGCTACCAAGATGTACTTGATATTCAAGGACATAAAGATTTATTAAATAACCGCGAAGAAATTTCAGTCGAAACTTATGAATCATTCTTTAACCGTTTCGACAATTTAGAATTTGATCATGAAACTGAGTTAGAAAATGAAAAAAATACTATCTTCTACCTTGAAAGTATTAATGATCATATCCGTAATTATAATACCTTAAATTAGATTTTAAATCACTAAATCTTATCACCTACGAACGACATCCTTTAAATTGTCTTATTTATTGTATACATTTTAATCAAATGTCCGTTGTTCGTTATAAATTCAAGTTCAAAATTATTAATTAATAATGAGCGCTTTCATACTTCAGTTTCACTGATGTAATGAAAAGCGCTTTTTATATTCAATAAAAAAATCCACCTCAAAAATTGTTTAAATTCTTTGAGGCGGATATAGGTTTAACCGTAATAACAACAAATGTTATTCGTATCTTTTTCTATTTTCTTCTTCAATCAATTTTGTATATGTTTCACTTCGTTTTTCATTTATTTTTAATGTTAATCCCAAGGCTTTTCTCTCACTATTAGCATCCTTATACAAGGAAACCATCATTAGAAAAACAACAACACTAAATGGAAGTGCTGAAATAATGGCAGCTGATTGTAAAGCGCTTAATCCAGTATCTCCACCTGCTAACAATAATACATAGGCAATAGCTGCTAAAGCCAAACCCCAAACAATTTTTATAAAACCTGAAGGATTTAATGTTCCATATGCAGTTTGCATTCCCAGTACATATGTCGCAGAGTCGGCAGAGGTAATAAAGAAAGAAGCAATCAACGCTAATGCTACAATTGATAATATAAATCCAAATGGCAATTCATTAAAGATGCCAAACAGTTGCGTTTCTGGTGGCATTTTTAAAATGCTTGAATGCGATTGGCCCACTGTAATACCTGTAACACCAAAAGCACTAAACCAAATAATACTTATAACAACTGGAACACCCAAGACTGCAATGATGAATTCTCTAATACTTCTCCCTTTGGAGATTCTAGCAATGAACGTACCAACAAACGGACTCCAGCTCATCCACCAACCCCAATAATAAATAGTCCAAGATTGAAGCCACTCACTTTTCTGTTCGTTCAGCGGCGCTACGTCTAAACTATTAAATACAAGTGAGTTTAAATAATCACCTGTACCACTCGTCATCATGTTGAGGATAAGTAATGTTGGACCAACGACAAATATGACAATTAACAATATCGCTGCTAGAACCATATTCAAATTACTTAAGTACTGAATGCCTTTACTTAATCCACTCCATGCGCTGTATAAAAACAATACGGTAACGATTGCAATAATAATACCTTGCACAACTGAATTACTTGGTACCCCAAATAAATAATGCAAGCCACCATTAATTTGAATCGCACCGACACCTAAAGAAACAGCAACACCAATCACTGTTGCAAATACAGCGAGTATATCAACGATGTTACCAATTGGCCCATCTACTTTATCACCTAATATAGGTCTCAATGTTCTTGAAATAAGACCATTTTCACCTTTACGAAACTGAGAATAAGCAAGACCTAAGGCAACAATACCGTATACTGCCCATGGATGAAATCCATAGTCAATAAATGACGACTTAAAAGCTTCAGCCATAGCTGCTTTTGTTTCTGGATCTGCTGTTGGCGGTGCCATATAGTGGGATATTGGCTCAGAAGCACCGTAAAATACTAAACCGATACCCATACCAGCACTAAATAGCATAGCAAGCCAAGAAACTGTTTTAAATTCTGGTTTATCTTTTGGTTTTCCTAACTTTAACTTTCCTATTGGACTGAATAATACGAAAATACAAAATCCTAATATAACAGTATAAAGTAACATATAGTACCAACCAAACGTCTCAGAGACCCATGTTGATATATTGCCACTAACTGTTCCGAATTGTTGTGGAAAAATTGCACCCACAATCACTAGCAAGCCAATTACTGCTGTAGAATATATAAATACACTTGAAAATCCCTTTTTTTCCTTTAACAAAACACTCACCATCCCTAAATAATTAAATAAAGACGGTTATCACGATATCATACTGAGCTAATTAATCAACTCTATTTAGAAAAACTTTATAATCAGTAAATAGAAAGTGCAAAGCTCAATACATGTGGGTGTTCTTTAGACTGCATCAAGGTTTCGTACTGTGCTTGGGTCTATAAAATACATTCATGTCTAGACCCTCTAATTTTAACAATTCTATTTTGGTATCTATGCCACCACCATAACCAGTCAAGCTACCATCTTTTCCTACAACTCTGTGACAAGGAATGATAATAGAAATTGGATTACTACCAACTGCACCACCAACAGCTTGAGATGACATCTTAGCTTCACCTCTTTTCTCAGCAATTTTTTGAGCAATTTCTCCATAGGTCCATGTTTCACCCTGTGGTATTTCCAAAAGTATTTGCCATACTTGTTCCCTAAATGATGTTCCAGTTGCTTTTAAAGGAAAATCTATTTTAGGATTATTTCCTGAGAAATACGCATCCAACCAACGTTTTGCTTTATCAAAAATTGGCAAATCAGCTGTCATTAATTCATCTTTATACTGTGTTTCAAAGTCTTTATGATTAGGTAGCCATAAACCCGTTATATTTTCCCCATCTGAAGTGAGTGCGATTTGACCAATTGGCGATTGATAATTACTTTTATAATGCATGGTATCCTCTCTTTTCCTTACTCATTTATTGGTTATAATCTTAATGCTTTCATCATTTCGTGTAAACTCGTAAGATGATATATTAAAATATTTTCATTACTTACTAAAGGAGGACTGTACATGTCTAAATTCAAACAATCATCTAAACACTTAAATTTAAGTTTCCATCAAATCCAAGCATCTGACCGCATAACAGCCATTTACAAAGCACTTTACCAATTCAATGATGTCGTACTCGGCTTAGTTTTTCTAATTGGTAGTATTCTATTTTTTAATAGTTCAACTGTAACAAATGGTACGATATTATTTGTTATTGGTAGTATTCAAATGACTATAAGACCATTAATTGCCTTCGTACATGATTTACATCTTGCTTTTAAACGAAAGCAATAATGAATCTTGTTAAAGGATTTCCTAAGTTAAAACACAATTCCAAGATAAACCTGGCCAAACCATCTAATTATGCAGCGACCAGTTTTTTTATTTTTATTATCCTTCTGTCACTTGCCCCTTTTCGCCTTGTCTCACTTTTCGCGTTGGAATAACCAGTGCACTTGCACATACGCCGCCTATAACCAAACATGTTCCAACTACAAACCCAATACTAGCAGCTGTATCAACTGTTTGTCCGCTTTGTGAAACTCCAGTAAATATGGACGTCATAATCGCTATACCAAAGGCTCCACCAAGCGTTGAGCTCATTTTAAAAATACCAGATGCTACCCCAACTTTTTCTGCAGGAGTTGTTGAAACTGCGGTGCTTAAAGCCGGTCTAGCAAACAAGCCAGTACCTCCACCAAAGAAAACCGCAGCAATTAATGCGACTACTACATAAATTGAAGTATTAAAGAAAGTTAAACTAAATAACAATATACCTGTCGCTGTAAAAATAGGTCCAACAACCATTGCGCGTTTTGCACCAAAGCGCTTGATACTTTTTTCTCCTAATCGAACTACAAGTAACAATGTAATTAAATAGGGTAGCGTTAACAAACCAGCTTGAAAAGCACTGAATTTCAAGCCACCTTGTGCATATATATTAAATAAAGCAATAACGCCTACACCAGTATTCAACAAAAAGTTAGCAATGACTGCACCAATAAAAGGTTTGTTTTTAAATAACTCCAAATCAATAAACGGTGATTGCTTTGCTTTTTCTACTTTATAAAAAATAAAAATACAGATAATAAATACGGCACTCAATATTAGCGTTGCTGAACTTAACCATCCTAATTTATATCCTTGTGTAATTACAAACTGATACTAGCAATCATAATTACAAAGATAGTTAGACCAATATAATCAAAATGGTTAGATTGTGCTTTGACTTGTTTGCTTTCTGGCAGGTTTTTTACCAACAGCAATGCAACCAAGGACAAAAGTATAGAGAGTACAAAGATGGATTGCCACGATATAAACGTAGCCATTGCACCTGCAAAGAATGATGATAGGCCGGTCCCTCCAAATGCACCTATAGACCAAAAACTTAATGCTTTTTGTCTATCATCCCCTTCAAAGAAATCATTAACGATAGAAATGGTTGCTGGCATAATAATCGCTGCTGAAAAACCTTGTACAATTCTTCCCAAGAGCAACAAAGTGACATTACCAGAAATAATAAGCATCAATGATCCAATAATACTCAAAATTAGAGCAATACGCGTCATCTTAACCTTCCCAATTCTATCTGAAATGTTACCTGCTACAACCATAAAGACGCCAGTAACAAATGATGTCAAACTTACTGAAATGTTAACAATATCTGGACTTGCTCCAAAAGTTGCCTGTATCTTAGGTCCAATATTTAAAAAAGATTGTGCAAATAGTCAATAAGTTAAAATAGATAAGACAATTCCTACCAATAACTTATTGTCTGAAATTTTAGTAGTACCTTCTGTCATAAAAAAACATCCCCTATGTTTAAACTAATACGAAAATTCAGCTTAATATTTTTAAAATCATATATCCAACTCACTGCCCAAAACGTTATTTTACACATTATGGCTAAGAGCGGTATCGGTATATTTAAAAATGATTTACACTTTGAATTTTAGCATTTTTTAACATAAAAAGGATGAATTCACTTATTTTTTGCGAATTTTCTGACAATAATCGTATTTCTTTTATCTGTCGCTACTTAAAATAATTTATTGATTGCTCTATTAAAATATTTCTTAAAATAATATTGGCGGTGCAGCCCTTTTCTATTTGTATCAAAATAAAATACGGATGTCTCTGATACTAGCAGTTCATTCAAAATATCTACTGCTGCCTCTGTTTGTGGCACCATATATTGGTTTAAGTGATTACTTTGTTTCCCTTCAAGTTGGCCGACATACCAGTAAATATGATGTGTTGAATTAATAATCGGTTGGGATTTCATAAACTTAACAAAGTCAGGGTACCAAACTGAAGGTGAAATTAATATATAATGCCCAAACGTATCTGCGTGTTTAAACAACGCATATAGCGATACGAGCCCACCAAATGAGGCACCTGCAATACCGATGTCTTTTCTATCCTGAGAAATACGGAAACATTTTCTTAAATACGGTATTACCGCATCAGCCACCCAAGTGATATACGCATCCGCTTGACCACCATATTCAATATCACCAACAACACTTTTCCAGGGTGTGTAATCTTTTTTTCGATTATTAGGCACGATACCAACAAATATAACGTCTTTTTTTACATCTTTAAATAAGTAGTCTCCATCTTGAACTATAACTAAAGGATAAGACTTACCGTTTGTCTTAAAATAATTCTTCGGTAATTTAATTTTTATTTCTTGGTGATGAAAAGATAGACTGAGTTCTCTTATACTCATAACAATCACCTCTTTCTATAACCAACTTAAAACGAACTGTTTTTATAAGAAATTATAAAGGTTAATATCGTTTTCTTTAGCATACTCTAAAGCTAATATTTCCAATATATTAATCATTGATGGATTGCCTTTAACTTTAATAAATTGAAATTTTAATCCATAATTTTCAGCTTTAATTTCTTTTGTTTCAGCTTCATCTAAGCTATTTTGTTCGGCAAATACTCTTCTGAATCTTGCAGTACCAGAGTCTGATTTCACATTAAATTGGCCTAATTTATCGTTTAAATCTTTTTGTGTTATTTTATAACCCGTCATATAACCGCCTACTTGGCCCACAAAGATAGGTTGCTTATTATTAAAAATAACAAAAATCCCTTTTTGACCTTCAACCTTACTTCTGCTGTCTTTATCAAAAGCACGTGCCTTTGATTTATCATATTTAAAAAGCTTTTTTAGTGGTTTTTTATAATTATCAAGCAGTTCACTTATTTTTTTGTCACCGTTCATTTTAATCATCCTTTATCATTTTATTATCACTCTTTATATACACTATATCGTATTTTCATAAACTTACGGTAACATATATGTTTTTTGATTAATTTTATACAATACAAATAGAAACAGAATGATGATAAGCTACTTTATATAGCTATCTCATTCTGTTTCTATGTTTACAATAAAAATAAATGAACTTTATCAAAATGAATACTAGAAAATATCTCTATTCCTCATAAGGTACAAATGTTTTCAATCATTGGGCTTATATTTTATTTTAAATAATTCATGACTGTAACACCTACAGCCTCTGCTGAGACACGTAAGGCTTTTTCACTGATATTGAATTTAGGATGGTGATGTGGATAGATGTTACCATCTTCTGGAGCAGCACCCGCATATATAAACGTACTAGGCAACGCTTTTGCATAATACGCAAAATCTTCTGATGGTGGCTGAGCTTCACATCTTTCTACTTTTTGAATGGCATCCGTATCAGCACTTTGAATTGAGTCGACCACAAATTGCGTAAACTCTGGATCATTGTACAACGCTGGATAATCGTCATGATAATCTAATTCACATGTTACACCAAACGTAGCTTCTAAACCTTCTGTTAAACGTTGTATTTCTTTCTTAATCGTATGTTTTGTGTCATCTGTCAGTGCGCGAACGTCTCCTTCTATTTCGATACTGTCTTTAATAACATTAAATTGTCCTTTACCATCAAATGAGCCGATAGTAACAACACCTGTTTCAAATGGATTTAATCTTCTTGAAACAATTGTTTGAACTGCATTGACGAAATGTGCGCCAGCAACAATACTATCATTGGCTGTATGTGGTGAGGAACCATGTCCACCTTGGCCATTCACTTTCAATTTAAAGAAATCCCTACCAGTTTGAACATACCCTTCACGATAATAAATATTACCTGCTGGCATGTGACTCATAACATGTACGCCTAATACATGATCAACGCCATTTAATACACCATCTTGAATCATTGCTTGTGCACCACCAGGTGGTACTTCTTCGGCTGGTTGGTGAATGATGACTACTTTCCCTTTGAATTGTGATTTTAATTCAATTAACGTTTCTGCAAGTATGAGCATATATGCTGTATGCGCATCATGACCACATGCATGCATGACACCATCATTTTTAGATGAAAAAGATAAACCTGTATCTTCTTGGATTGGTAAAGCATCAAAATCTGCACGAATTGCAATTGTTTTACCCGGTTTTCCACTATCAATCGTTACTTTCAAACCATTTGGTCCAACATTTGTCTCAACTTCACAGTCTTTATCTTTATAAAATGCTTCAATATATTTAGGTGTTTCTTCTTCGTGAAATGATAGTTCTGGATGCTCATGTAAATATCTACGTATTTCAATCATACGTGACTCTTTGTTTTTTAATATATCTATTAATTGTTTAACCATTATTATTCCTCCTAATAATCCTTTGTTTAATAACATGATACACTTTCTAGTTTCTCTGTATGTGTTAAAACATTTATAATTGTTTTATTTTAACACTTAGCTTTTGTTTTAGTAGCTGGCACCATAAACATGATAATGATTAAAGATAATAGTGCCATAATGACATTTAACCAAAGACCTGCGAATGCACCAATTTGAACATTTGTTGCACTTGCTATAACACCAAAAAGTGCGCCTGATAATGCAATACCAAATGCACCACCAAGTGATGATGCCATTTTATATATACCTGAGGCAACGCCCACTTTATCTTCTGGAGAATTAGAAATTGCCATATCTGTAGACGGTGTCGCATAGAATCCTAAGCCTAAACCATATAATAAATAACCAATAATACAAACTACTACATAAATAACACTAGGTAAGAATGTCAGCGATATGAGCATAATACCTACCATATTAAAAAGTGTCCCTAATAGCATCGGCTTTTTAGCGCCCACCTTTTGCAATACTTTCTCACCTACACGGATCATTAATAACACAGTTATTAAGTAAGTAATGGATAACAGTCCTGTTTGAAATGCATTAAATCCTAGTCCTTGTTGTACAAATGTATTAGCAACTAAAAGTGCACCTGCAACACCATTCAATAAGAAATTAGATAATGTGGCACCTGTATATGCTTTATTATTAAATAATTTAAAATCAATTAATGGATTACCCACCCTGTTTTCAACTTTTAAGAATATGATTGTTGCTACTATAAATATAATAATAAGACCTAAAATCAATGGCGACGTGATACCGAATGTTCCACTTTGCGTTATAACAACGTTAATACTCAACATCATAATCACAAATAATATCAGTCCACTATAATCAAAACGTTGCTTCAGTGTGCTTTCTGATTTTGTTTCGGGTGTTCCTTTGATTAAATACATTGCTAATAATGCAATGATAATAGATAAAATATATATCCAGCGCCATCCCACAAAAGTAGCAACCATACCTCCAAATAATGATGCTAGTCCTGAACCTCCCCAAGATCCTATAGACCAGTAACTTAACGCACGTTGTCTCTCTTTTCCTTCAAAATAAGTTTTCATAATTGCTAATGTTGATGGCATAATAGCAGCCGCAGACAATCCTTGAATAACCCTTCCAACAATTAATAATAGTGGTAAATTACTGATAATGATTAATAATGATCCAATAATACTGAGCCATAAACCAATATAAGTAATACTTACGCGTCCCACTTTATCAGCAAGACTCCCCGCACCTACAACAAACATACCTGAAAATAAAGCTGTAATACTAACTGCAATGCTAATTGTTCCAATATTACTATCAAAAGATTGCTGTAACGTTGGGACCACATTAAGTAAAGATTGTGCAAATAACCAAAACGTAACAACGCCTAACACAATACCTAATATGAGTTTATTATCCCCTTTATAATTTTGTGTATTTCCCTGTTGTGTCATTATACTTCCTCCTCTATCCAATTTAACTAATGACCATTAGGGAAGATAAGCTTTCATTGTAAATGCCCTTCATAGCAACATTTTCAACTCTATTAATTCGCTATCCTCTCTATCTCAAGTGTAGTGATTATCAATTAATAGCAATATATATTATTTGCTATTTTAACTACCTATTTATTGCATATGTATTATTTCTTCGACTAACAACAAAAATAGATGTATCATTTTTGTCTTTTTAACAACATACCTTTCAAATTTTGATAAATAGAAAGAGGCTATTACAACAAAAGGTGCCTCCCCTTCGTTGTAATAGCCAATTCAACATAGATATTTTTTAAACTCTATAATTTGGATAGCATTCGTTAACAATTTCAAGTGATATGTGATTGTATCATTGACTTTCACTTCACTAATGTCCATTTTCGGATATGAGATGCGATTAACATAAGCAATGGTTTCTTCATCCATACCATATCGCGTATTATAATGTTGCCAAACTGTATATAATGCCCCGTTATTTTTATCTAAGGTCATATGCTTAATTTTGTATGTTCCAGGATGTGCATTGATGATATTAATCTGATATTCCTTATGATTTAAATATTGTGCATGATGATTCAATATATAATATGGATTATAATGTTCCGCATCCCACATGACAATTTGAAAATGGTCAGGTGAACCAACAACCATACAATTTTCACTTTGATATAACACTTGATCGAACAGTTTTCTATAAAAGGCACTTGTAAAAAAGGCCGGCCTTTTTCCATCAAATTGATGATATAACTCAATACCAGTGAGTTGTGCACTTGAATCTTTTAATTTAAATTGTTCATGCAGCTCATAATTCAGCCAATAACCGATCATTTGAATTCTGTCATTCATTTCAATTAACTGTTCAAATATGATACCCGCTCTAAAATACTCTCCATTCGTTAAATGTGTATCTCCAGTCAACGTATTCCAATTTAATAATATAAACGAGATAGAACTTTGCTGAAGCTCTAATGTTTCAACAACCTTATTAAATTGTTCGTAAATATGTCGTTTCGCTAATTCATATTGCTGACTTTCTATAGATTGAAAATCAATCATATCATTCTGATTGGCTGAAAAAGCAATGCGATCAACAATACTGTCTGATTGTTCTAAAATTCGTTTCGCTTTATGAGGCGCTTCTAATTTCCCTATGTCCACATTGAGCACAATTTGCACATTTGTAAAATAATATTTAAAAAGAGCAACCAGCTGATTAAATATTGAATCTTGCTTACAATCAATATAAACTACAAATTTCAATAAATTATTATTTGGTAAGCCATTAAAAATATGTTCTAAAAGGTAAGTCAATTCTTGATAATATTGGGTGAAATTAATCGTACTTCTAGGTGGCGTAAGTTCGATGCCTAAACCAATTTGATGTTTTATTAAAAAATTAATTGATTCATCCACTTGCATGTAAGGATGTATATTGGGAATCATTTCATCACTCTCAATTTCCGAATGATTAATACGTCCCTGTTGAATGGGATCTTTGATAAGTATATGGTCTAATCCTAACATGGTCTTCACTTCAATTAACTGTCTTCTAACGCGATGTGTCAGGATTGTTTCGAGATAGCCAACTTGAATAACGTGTTGATAGTGGGAAATGGATTTCCCGTCATTTTGTAATGTGATATCAATTACTTTTTGTGCATCGGGTGATTGAACAATATCTCCAATATTTTGATCAATCAATAAAGATAAATAATATAAATAAGATTGATACGTTGTTGTGGTAGGACAATCATCTACTTTTATATGTTGTTCTTTCATTTGAAATTTAAGTCGGTAGTTCGATGGCGTGTATGTTGTTTCAGCTTTAAAGTACTTTAATAATGCGTTAGAGTTACTAAAGCCATTTTTATATGCGATTTGTGTAATGGGTTCATTCGTGTAAATTAAATCATTTTTACACTGTTCAAGGCGCACATGATTCACATATTGATTAAATCCAACGCCCTTTTTTTGCTTAAACAATTTAGATAAATAAGCATCGCTAAGTCCAACCATGTCTGCCATCTCAGTGAGTTTAATCGATTCAGTAAAATGTTTATCAATATATTCGCAAATATATGCTAACCTGTCATCTGCTACCAATGGCATTTGTGCTTGTATATTGGTAGTTGGTAAATACCGCATCATGATAAATATTAAATCTATGAGTTGTTGTTCGATATATAAACGGTAGAATTCACCTTTTCTAATATAGACAATGCCTATTTTAGCAACTGCATTCACAATTTGTTGGTAAATGACTTCTTGCAAAGTATTTTTATTTAAAATAAATGCTTTATCTTTATAATCATTCATATACTGTTTTAAGTATGATTCCGTTAATTGAATTGAAAGATATAATGTATCTTTATGAGTTGAAAATCGACATGACGCTCTATGATTAATCAGAAATACTTCGCCTTTTTGATAGTTTGTCACAGAGTCTCCATTAATCACTTTCATCATACCGTTTAGTACGAGCACAATGCGTAACCCTTCTTCTAAATCTGTAAGGTTATTAAAATTTTTATTAAATTCCACATTATATAGTTCTCTCATGTTGCACCTCTTATTAAATTATACTTCGTGTACAAGGACTAATTAATACTTTCATTTTAGCAAGATTAGCAAATTTTTGACAGCGACGCTTACGCTATCACGAAACAATTTGGTATATAAAAAAACGTAGGTATCACAGCCTAATGGCTATGTACCTACGCTTAATTCAACAATAGAATCTATTATTTTTTAACAAGTTTTTCTATCAATGCATTTAATTCACTGATATTGTCACTTTGTTTTGATAAGAGTGACATCAATGCTTTATCTTGTAGCTCTGAATCTTCATTTAATTTAGAAGTTGCTTCATGACGTTTATCAGCATCATTATCTGCCTTACCTTGATAAGCTTTTAATGCTTCATATAAGAAATGTTGATTCGTAGACTGTTGAGCAATTTGATCATATAAAGCTTTAGTTTGTGCGTCAGTAGTAATCACATTTTTGTTGTCACGGTTATCATTTGAAGTTGCAATACTAAATGAACGATCATACTGTTCTTTCGATGCATTTTGATTTTGTTTCGCTTCTGGTTTTGAAGGCATTTTATCTTGTAATGCATGTCCTTCAATATCAACATGCGGTAAGATTCTATTTAACCAACCAGGAATGTACCAAGATGCTTTACCAAACAATTGTGTTAATGCTGGTATTAATAATAAACGTACGACAAATGCATCAAATAATACACCAAATCCAAGTGCAATACCCATGGATTTAATCATCACGTCATCTTGGAATACAAAGGCGATAAACACACTGAACATAATTAATGCGGCAGCGACAACAACTGGGCCACTTTCTTTAATACCAACTTTAATTGAGTGTTCATTATTGCGTGTCTTACTGTATTCTTCATGGATACGTGACATTAAGAACACTTCATAGTCCATTGCTAAACCAAATAACAGACCTATAGTTATAACAGGTAAGAATGCAAGTAATGGTCCAGTCGTATCCACACCGAATAAGCCAGACATAAATCCTTCTTGCATAATTAAAGTTGTAAAGCCTAGTGTTGCGACTAATGAAAGTACAAAGCCTAATACCGCTTTAAGTGGAATAATAATTGAACGGAATACAATCATTAACAAGATAAACGCTAATGCTACGATAACACCTGCAAATAACGGAATCGCTTCATTTAATTTTTGAGACATGTCTATATTGATGACACTTTGTCCTGACACTTCTGTCTTGAAGCCATATTTATCTTTAGCATCATCATTATAATCTCTTAAATCATGAACTAAATCATTTGTAGATTCTGCGTTAGGTCCTTTTTCTGGAATTACCGCAATTAAGGCATAATCTTTGTTTTTACTCAATTGTGGTGGTGTCACCATATCAACATTATCTTTTTTATCGATATCTTTCGTCATATCTTGTAAATCTTTTTGTAATGCTTGTGGGTTATCATTCTTATCTTTAACATTCACAAGCATGGCAATTTGACCGTTATAGCCTTCGCCAAATTTATCGGATACAATATCATACGCTTTCTTCTGCGTACTATCTGCTGGTTTCATACCATCATCTGGAATACCCAATCTCATATTACTAATTGGTATTGCAGCTACGACTAATATAATAAGTCCTATAAGTACAGCAGCTAATGGTTTACCAACGACAAATTTAGACCATTTTGTGTCTACATCATTGTCAAATTCTGATTTTGTTTTTTTCGGTTTGATTTGTTTATGGAAAATACTGATTAAAGCTGGTAACAATGTCAACGCACTAATAACCGCTACAAGCACACTGATTGCGGAGGCATAACCCATGATAGCTAGGAAATCAATGCCAACTAACGATAAACCACAAACAGCTATAATTACAGTTACCCCAGCAAAGATAACGGCACTTCCTGCAGTACCTACTGCTAAACCAACTGCTTTAATATGATTCGATTCCGTCTTAACAATCTGACGGTATCTAAATAATATAAATAAAGCGTAATCTATACCTACGGCTAAGCCAATCATTACCGCTAATGTTAGTGTTACATTAGGGATATCGAAAGCATATGTAAGTAACGAAATAATACCTACACCTGTACCTAAGCCAAGTAATGCACTAATAATTGGCATACCAGCCGCAATAAATGAACCAAATGTAATGAGAAGCACAACAAACGCTACAATAATTCCGATTAATTCAGAAGAACCGCCAATTTCTGTGTTTTCCATACCTGTACCCATCAATTCAACTTGGACATTATGGTCATCTTCTAATTTATCGACTTTATCTTGCACATTATCCTTGCCATCTTGTGTCATAGACGTCGCAGAGATATCATAATTAATATCTGCAAAAGCTGTCGTTTTATCTTTACTTATTTGTCTGTTTTCGTATGGATCGGTAATGTTTTTAATATCTTTGTCATCATCTTTGATGTCTTTCAATGTATCCTTGATATCTTTTGTCATATCTTGTTTAACGATGCCATTATCGGAATCGCTTTTAAATACAACCCTTATTTGAGCCTTCTCACTGTCTTGATTAAATTCATCTTCAATTTTTTCATTAGTATCAAGTGATTGCAAACCATTCATTGTGATATCGTTATCAAATTTAGGTGCACTTACTGTAAGCGGGATAATAATTGCAGCAAGTATAATAACCCACGCAACGACACTCCACCATTTATGTTTGGCCACAAATGATCCTAACTTGTATAAAAACTTTGCCAATCTATTGCCTCCTCAGATAATCAACGTTATAGTTTAATTGTATAGTGTAGATTATTTATATTAACACAATAAACGCTGTGTACAATTAATAAAAGAATTAAAAACTGTAATATGCCTATTTAAACTACAGATTAGGAGAAATGTAGAATGAATGAAAAAGATTTACGAGTCATTAAAACCAAACGCGCTTTATCCACAAGCCTATATGTCTTGCTTGAGAAACATGCATTTTCAAACATCACGGTAAACCAAATTTGTAATGAAGCACTCACACATCGAACGACATTCTATAAACACTTCTATGATAAATACGATTTGCTTATTTATTTAATTACAGAAATCACAAAAAATTATTTCTCTATGGATATTAAAGATCGTATCAATAATCCCTTTAGTGTTATGGAAAGAACTTTAAATGATATTAACGAGTTGAAACGTGTTGGTGATAAACAATGCGATGATAAAGAATTCGAGCGTACGATCAGTAATTATTTCATCAAAATATTGCAAAATGATATTAAAGAAAATGAACATCGCATTTCAGTAGACGCAAGCGTTCCAACAGAATTGATATTTTATGTTTATGGAACGAGTTTATATGGTTTTATGGAATGGATACGAGATAATGATATTCAACTTAGCGCACATGAAATCGACGTACTCTTCCAAAAATTAATCAATATCAAGGTTGAAGATGTTTAATCATTGTTGAAGTATTTTATATGGTATGTCATTTCCATAATCTTAATTATAATGCCCTTTTTCAATGACATTAAAACTTATTACACTACAAAAAGGCGACACCATATGACTGGCATCGCCTTTTTCAATTTAAAGATCGTGTTATATTGCTATGCTTTTTATAAACCACTTTATGCGATTTAAAACATTTCTGAAACTACTTTTTGTTCTAAGAAGTTTAATAAGTAGTCTGGACTTCCTGTTTTAGCATCTGTACCTGACATTTTGAAACCACCGAATGGGTGATATCCAACAACTGCAGATGTACAACCACGGTTCAGATATAAGTTACCAACATCGTATGATTCAACGGCTTCTATCCAGTTTTCGCGATTATTTGTGATCACAGCACCTGTTAAACCATAATCTGTATCATTCGCAATTTCTAATAATTCTTCAAAGTCTTTACCTTTAACAAAACCTACAACCGGTCCAAAGATTTCTTCTTGCATAATTTGGTCGCTCGATTTAAGGTTTGCTATAATAGTAGGCTCTACAAAGTATCCAGTAGCATCATCTGTACCGCCACCTTGTTTTAACTTGCCTTCTTTACTACCAATTTCAATATAATTTTTAATTTTATCAAATTGTTTTTGATTAATAACTGGTCCCATATACGTGTTATTTTCCGTATTGCCTACAGTTAAGTTTTTAGTTAATGCAACAGCTTTTTCTAAAACTTCATCATATACATCTTTGTGTACAATGGCACGTGAACAAGCTGAACATTTTTGACCAGAGAAACCAAAAGCAGACGATACGATTGATTCTGCAGCTAAATCTGTATCAATGTCTTTATCCACTACAATAGCATCTTTACCGCCCATTTCAGCAATCACGCGTTTTAAGAATTGCTGTCCGTCTTGTACTTTGGCTGCTCTCTCAAAAATTCTAGTACCTGTTGCACGAGAACCTGTAAATGTAACGAAATGCGTGTGTACACTATCAACAAGATAATCGCCAATTTCTTTAGGATCACCTGGTACAAAATTCACAACACCTTTTGGTAATCCAGCTTCTTCTAAAATTTCCATTAATTTATATGCCGTTAATGGTGTATCTTCCGCTGGTTTTAAAAGTACTGTATTTCCTGCAACTACAGGTGCTAATGTTGTTCCTGCCATAATTGCAAACGGGAAATTCCATGGTGGGATGGTTACGCCTGTACCGATAGGTTTGTAGAAATATTTATTATGTTCTCCTTCTCTATCTAATACTGGTTTACCATCAGCAAGTTCCATCATTGATCTTGCATAATATTCAATGAAGTCAATACCTTCTGCAGCATCGCCGACCGCTTCATCCCATGGTTTACCTGCTTCATAAACCATTACTGCTGAGATTTCTTCTTTACGACGTCTAATAATAGCTGCAACTCTAATTAAAAATTCAGCACGGTCTTTGTGTGACCATCGTTTCCAAGATTTATAAGCTTCATTAGCTGCTTCAAATGCGTCATCCACATCTTTTTGAGTTGCTTTTGAAACTTCTGCAATCACTTCAGTTGTATTTGCAGGATTGATAGACTGATACGTATCTTTTGTGAATTTCTCTTCTCCATTAATAACTAAAGGAATTTTTTGATTTAATTCACCTTTAACTTTCTTTAATGCTTCTTTAAATGATTCAACATTCTTACTATCTGTAAAATCTATGCTTGGTTCATTGTGATAATTGACTACCATTTTTCTACCCCCATGTGAGTTTGTAAATAGAAAACTAAATGGAATCTTCCATTCTTAATGTCATTGTATATGTATCACACAATAAATGCAATCGCTTACATAAACTTTCCTAAAATTGGGTCGCTTCGAATCTATTTCCGTTCATTTTGCCACACTTTATATTATATTCGATATTTTTAATTGTGTAATGTTTATATTTTGTATTTTAAATTAAATGAACAATCGAGAGGTAAGCTATATATGAAAACATATACGTCAGTTATATTTTGGATGCGCACGATAGCTTGTTTAAGTATTGTTCTCATTCATTCTATTACAACTACATTTAGCAAAATGGATTTTCTAGGTCATGGAACTGCAATCAGAGTATTTCAATTAATGCTTATGTTCAGTACCCCATTATTTGTATTCATTTCAGAATTCTTATTAGCTAAAAATTATCAAGTCAAAACAAAACCAGGATTTTTTAAGAATAAATTAATTTATTTAGGTATCCCCTATATAATCATTAACATTGGTATTGCACTATTCTATTTTGAATCCAAAACATTCGATCAATTCATGACACATCTGGGAGACACAATGTTCCATGGTGGTGCAGTGACATATTTCATTGTTATTATTTTCCAATTCTATATATTACATATACTTTTTGCAAAATATCTCATTAAATGGAAACCTGTCCCAGTGATTATTGGTGCCGTTATCTTTGCTACAATTTATTGGGCATTTAGACAATATGCACCACAGTCAGAACATCCAATCCTTGGTCTATTCTGGGAAAGAGAAGGCTGGATGCTCTTTTTAGGATGGATTAGTTACTTCTTACTTGGCTTTTACACTGGTATCTACTATGAAACTTTCATGAAGAAGATTAAAAAATATACTTGGCCAATTATTATTGGCGCAATAATAGCAACATCTATATTAGTCGATAACTATTTGTTTGGCATTAGCACGTGGGTAGAATCAAAACGCTTTGATATACCTTTTTATGTAAAGATGGTTATTCTAGTCTTTTTCTTATTCGCTTCATATGTTAAATACGTACCAAAATTCATTTTATTTATAAGTAACTATTCTTTCTGTATCTACTTAATACATTACTTCTTCGTCCACGAATTAGGTTTGTTAAGAGCAGCTAGTTCACTTAGAAATATTGCTTTCAATTTCATTATCACGTTAACCGTGTCCATTTGTTTAGCTTATATATTCAATTTGTCAAAATATGGTAAGTTTATCGTTGGTGGTATTGGCCATATAAAATATGACAAAGTATACGAAAGTTATAAACACGGTAAAATGGACTAAGCTGAAATGTTAATATGCGTTAATGCGCATTTTCTACTTTCATTCAGTCATCTACGCTCTAATTGGAAATAGCCTGAGACATCTATGTATGTCTCAGGCTATTTTATTCCCTATTTTTTATAACGTGCTTTCCTACTTAATTGTGTTGGTGCTTTATCTTGTTCTTCTGATTTATGATCATCCTCTTCATGATATGTAGTTTCAGTATTACGTTTTTGATTGTTATGATGATGCTTTGCTTGTTCTTTTTTTCTATTTCCTTTAGCTGGTTGATAGCGATCATAAGATTTTTGTTTTTTTCTTACTAATAACAATATACCTGCTACTAACCAAAGTATAGCTGTTATCCAATTGAGTGTAAGAACTGTCACAAGTCCCAGTAAAATAAATATAATACCAACAAATTTTGAAAGTTTATTTGTTAATATTGCAAATATAATGGCAATCACTGTACAAACAATAACAACAATTAAAGCTAAAATAAATAGATTACTCACTAAGTCTACTATATTAGCTGGATCCATCTGTGATGCATTTTGATTATAAATATTACTCTGGTTTATTACTTCTATTAACTCATTTTTCACACTGACATCATTAAAAAATGGTGCAACGATGGCCATTAAAAAAATTAAAATAAATTGTAGAATAATACCAATCCATATGAGTATTTTTTCAGCAGTCCTTTTCATATGTCTCCTCCTAACATCATCTATGTTGTTTTCATACCCTGCTTTTCAATAACTTATGCACTAGTCTGTATGCCATTCAGTGACACGCGTTCAAGTAAATTACTTTAAAAGTATTTAATCCCTATTTGATTACATTTTTTGTTAAAATAGTAATAATACATAGTTAAGGGGTGGTTTGATTGAACATACAAGATGCGCAACCTAGCACTTTAAGAGAAATGATTAAACAAGGGAAACTAACTGGTCACACAAGCGGGATGGCAAAAGGCTATGTACAAGCTAACGTAGTCATACTTCCATCTAAATGTGCTTATGATTTTTTACTATTCTGTTTTAGAAATCCCAAAACATGTCCACTCTTGGACGTATCTGAAAAAGGAAATAAATCATTTACAAAATACGGTGTAACTGCAGACATTAGCACTGAAGTAGCTGCTTACCGTATTTATCAATATGGTGAACTCATTGAAACACGCGCCAATGTGGACGATTTATATACTGATGATATGGTTAGCTTTTTAATAGGCTGTAGTTTTACATTCGAACATGCTTTATTGGAAGCAGGCATACCGATTCGACATTTAGAAGAAAATCACAATGTCCCTATGTATGTAACTAATATACCTGCTAATCCAAGTGGGCAATTTAAAGGTAACATTACAGTGAGTATGAGACCCATGACCATGACACAAGCAATTAAAGCTACAGAAATTACGACGCGTTTTAAAAATGTCCACGGGACACCTATTCACATTGGTAATCCTACAGAGATAGGTATCACAGACCTTGCTCTACCAGATTTCGGTGAACCCGTTACTATTAATGAAAATGAAGTTCCTGTATTTTGGGGATGTGGTGTAACGCCTCAGTCAGTTGCACTAGATGCTAAACCCGATTTAATGATTACACATGCACCAGGTCATATGTTTATTACAGATATACCAGATAGTCAATTAAGCGATTAGTCAAAAACACTCCGATGCCTTAACTTTTTTAGCATCGAAGTGTTTTACTATCTTGTTTCTATATCCTCTTTTGAGACAATTGGATAGTTTTTAAATAACACTGAACAAACATAACCAACAATTAAACCTATTAATCCAATAATCGCACCATAGATAAATATTTTTATAGGATCATTAAAACCGAACATAACCAAGAACCCTGCCAATGGTGTCGCAGTACCTGTAGCATCATTTATCATACCTGATGATGCAATCACAGCACCTGCCAATGCACCTCCAATAAAATTAGCTGTGTATATTGGTACCGGGTTCGCTGATACAACATCAGCCTGAGACAAAGGTTCAATACAAACTGCAATTCTAGATTTACGATCTCCCAATTTTAATTTATTGAACATTGTGCCATTGATAAATGATGATGCAAAGGACACCATCGCTGCAATGGCCATTGGCATACCAGTTAAACCGAGTAGCGCTGTTAAAGCCATTGAACTTAACGGTGCAGTACCTACTACTGTAATGACACCACCTAAGATAATACCCATAATAATTGGACTGACCTCAGTAGAACTTTGGATAATATCACCGATTTTTAATAATGAATTATTGACTAATGGTGTAACACCTACGGCTACTAACCTCGCTAAGGGTGCAATAATTAAAATACCAACTATTAAATCAACACCATCTGGTACTTTACGTTCTGCATATTTCATTAAATAACCAATAACATAACCAGCAACAAAACCAGGTATTAAATCTAGTCCACCACATGAAGCAGCAATCGCTAATGCATAGACCGGAGATACACCAATTGCAAGTGCAACTAAACCAGCAGCTGCAACGCCACCGAGACCTCCGGCTGCATCACCAAGATCTCCCAAAAATGAAATGCCTAATAAATCTCCACCGACATATTTGTGAAATGCCTCAACCAAAAAAGTCGCAATCGCTGCATTTGCTAAGGCACCCATAGCTCTCATACCCATAGGTGCTCGATATGTAAATAGTGTAAAAAGTGCTAACACTACAATTAAAAACAATGTTCCAATCAAAATATCCATTTTTTCGAATTCCTCATTCCTATTCTAGAAGTAGTTAAATTAAGTACGGAAATAATTTTTCAACCATTTGCTAAGCAGTATAGACAAACATTTTATTAATTATTACTCCTACTATTTCACTCATATTTTATATTAACACAAATTCGTTTTATATTCCGAACAATTTTATTAATTTTTATTTAAGCTCCGCGGAACATTTTGATAAATGGTTTTAATTATTTTTAATATATTACACAATTTTATATTAATTTTCTTTCAAAAAGCCTGAATATTTGTTTTGTATATTTTATATGTTTAACTTTTACTGTACTAAAAAAACGAGTATACAAATCTAAAAAACAACTTTAGCATTTGCACACTCGTCTTGCGGAGCATTATTATATTCTTCTATATAAAACAAGAAACACCTTGTAAATTACTTATAGCTAAGCAGCATGTCAACATACGATTAGCTTAAATTTATTGATTTTTGATATCGCTGACCGGTTTGGCTGGTGTACCTAACGCTAGCACATTCGGCGGTATATCTTTAGCCACAGTACTACCAGCGCCTATTACTGAACCTTCACCAATTGTTACTCCAGGTAAGACAACGACATTGGCACCTAACCAGACATTAGACTCAATTCGAATTGGTAGTGCTTGTTCTAACCCAATATTACGTTCTTTATATTCTAAGGGATGCACTGCTGTATATAAGCCACAACTTGGCCCGATGAACACATCATCACCAATAAATATCTTGCCACCATCCATAAAATAGCAGTCATGATTAATAAAAATTCTTTCACCTAAAAAGATATTATATCCATAATCTGTTTGGAATGGACTTAACAACTCCAATGCTTTCGGTTCATAATTTAATAATTTTGTAAGTATTGTATGACGCGATTCTTTATCACTAGGTTTGATATGATTTAATTCAAAGCACAAATCCTTAGCCTTCATTCTCTCAGCATCTAATGATTCGTCAAAATTAGCATCATACCAATCACCTGCTAACATTTTTTCTTTTTCACTCATCGTAAATGCACCTCCATATTTTTTATATTCACCCTAAATAAGTTAAAAGTTGATACATTAACGTTCCTGCATAATTTCCAATAACATAACCTAATGTGCCAATGATAAGTATAGGGCCAACCACCTTCGTCCAACCTTTGCCAATTGCTAATGCGGCAGCAGTTGTTGGCCCACCAGCAGTTGCGTTACTTGCAAGTAAAATTTCCTCTATTTTAAAGCCAAAAATTTTACCAAAGATTAAGCTTAGCCCTAGATTAAAGACAAGGATAATTATAACAAAGATAAACAATAAAGGCGCCGTTGTTATTATCGTAGCAAATGAGGCAGGTGTCCCAATAACCACAAAGAAAATATAAATTAGAAATGTACCAATTTCTGAAGCACCTGCTAAACTTTCAAAGAAGTCTCCCCAAACTGCAACTACAATTAAAGTTAAAGTGGTTAACAATAAATAAGGATCTCCCAAAAAAGAAACAATCAATGTAAGAACTACATTGTGTTGCGGCATCCATTGTTGAATGAGATCAGCACCTTTGAAACTAACTGCTACAAGCGTCACAGCACTTGCAATCGAAAAAGCAATATCTAATAATTGTATTTTTTTTGGCTCCCAATACGCTTGTTGAGATTCTGGAGTACTTTTTGATTCATAGTCACTTTTAAATTGTTTTTTAATTAAAGGCAATGAAGGTAGTGCGATTAGCAGCATAAAATAAAGTGCCATAACGCTATTATCTGCTACTACAGTAGATGAAATCATTTCACTTGGTGTCTCAAGTTTGGAACTCAATGCCGCAAAGTTAACGCCTCCTCCAATGTAACTTCCAGTCATCATGGCTCCTATTTTATTTAAATATGGAATCCATTGATTTAAGATCATAAATCCTACCGTTGTACCAATCATGGTACCTATAGAGGCTACAAAAAATATCACTAATAATCTTCTACTTTCTTTCCAAATCTTCAATATATTAGAACTAAAAAGAAGTAATGGAATAGATAAGGGCACAATATAATCCCACACAGTATCATATACTGGCGCGCTCATTGGAATCACTTTGAAATTTGATAGTAACATTGCCCCAACAAGTGCAATAATCGCACCCGAAATGGTACTCGCCCATCGATAACGTTGTTCTAAAAATAAACTCACCGTTGCCCAAACAATAATGATTGCCCATAATAACCATGTATCATCTTTAGCTACTATTGCACCTATTAGCATAAATAATCCCCCTTCGACAATCTACAATTTGTTAAATTCATTCTACCAGTTACCTCGGATTATTTTTACAATTTTCTGAAAAATGAATTGTTTATAAAGTTTTAAATTGATATTCTTACTGGTACAGGGGTTATAAACAAGGGGGATTTACATTTATGAAACAAAAAATCGGATTGATTTTAGGACCATTACTTTTTATTATCTTTTATTTTATACCTGCCATTACAGGTTTAGCAGACGCACCTAGAGCTGTGTTAGCAGTCACATTATTCGTAGCAACATGGTGGATTACAGAATCGATTCCAATTCCTGCGACTTCATTAATTCCACTTATTCTCCTACCACTTACAGGTGGTACGGATGAAGTGATTGCAGCAAGTGCGTATGCGGATCCCATTGTTTTTATGTACATGGGTGGATTTATTATTGCGCTAGCGATTGAAAAATGGAATTTACATAAGCGGATTGCGATGACAATCATTTCCATGATGGGCACAAGCAGTAACCGCATTATATTAGGAACAATGATCGCCACTGCCTTTATATCTATGTGGATATCAAATGCTGCGACAGCACTGATGATGTTACCAATTGCCTTAGCACTTATTCAAGAAATTAAGGATGCACAATTTCTCAAACCAGCATCTGCAAGTAAGTTTAGTAAAGCGCTCTTACTTACCGTTGCTTATTCCGCTTCTATTGGTGGACTAGCTACACTCATTGGTTCAGTACCCAATGCAGTCTTTGCTGCCGTTGCATCATCAAGTCTTGATCGGAAAGTATCATTCGCGCAATGGATGATTTTCGCAGTGCCATTAACAGTTATTTTATTAGCAATTCTCTACTTCCTCTTAACAAAATGGCTATTTAAAATTGAAGATGCTGACCAAATATCCTCAGATTTTGCCAAGAAAGCTTTGCATGATTTAGGTCCGATGTCTAAAGAAGAAAAATTAACAGGCATTGTCTTTTTACTCGTTAGTTTATTATGGATTTTCGGAGGGCTTTTACCTGAAACATTGCACATCACAGATACGATTATAGCAATGTTTGGCGCTGTGTTGTTATTCCTTATTCCAGCCAAAAATGCTAAAGGCGGATTACTGGTATGGGACGATATGAATAAGTTACCCTGGGGAATATTACTACTATTTGGTGGCGGTTTGTCTTTAGCTGCAGCATTTGAAGATTCAGGGTTAACAAAATGGTTTGGTGGTATGTTAGGTATTGTGAAGCCACTGCCATTCATACTCATTGTGATTGTATTAACAACGGCCATCCTATTCCTAACAGAAGTGATGTCAAATACTGCCGTTTCAAATATGTTAATGCCTATCAGTATTGGATTTGCAGCAGCTATCAGCCAAGATCCCTTTATCATTATGGGTATCGTTGCCTTATCTTCTACTTGTGCATTTATGTTGCCTATATCCACGCCACCGAATGCAGCCGTATTTAGTTCGGATGAGTTAGAAATGAAAGATATGGTCAAGGCTGGCTTTGTACTTAATATTTTTGCAATTATTGTTATTTCACTCTTTGCGTATTTCTGGCTACCTATCGCATTCGGTTTATAGCTGGATGCTTCACAATAAACGATCGATACGTGCTATACTGCTAAGGTATGACACAACATCTATACTAAGGACGCATGTTAAATTGAGCGAAACAGTATAAACTAGGTATATAAACTTATAAAAGGAGTCAATAATTATGAAATTTTTAATTAAGGGAGCAATTGCCGTGGTCATTATACTTGGTGTCGTGAAGACTTTTGAAGATCATGATGTAACTGCCGAGGCAACAAATTACTATAACCAAGTTAAAAACGGTGAAATACTACAAAGCATTGAAAACGTAAATTTTGACGGTATAAAAAATTTGGATTTCGAAAAGTTGATTCCTTCTGATTTCTTTTAAAGTTTATAACCTCATCAAGACATGACACATAAGTATTTAACATATGCTATACGTTATCTTGAGGTAACGCTATGCATATACAAATTGGATTTACTGTATCGGAATAACGCAATTGCAACAAATAGATTTTCTAAGACAACCTTCAGACTGAAGCAACGGACCGCTTATTTAAAAGCGCCGTTGCTTTTTTGTCGTGAATTTTAATTTCCCTATACATTATAGTGAAATATTATAAATAATTATTTATAATATAATTAAATTATAAAAAGGAGGTTTTCTTATGAAGAAATTCATTGTAAGTTCATTGTTGCTTGTCTCATTTTCCTTAAGCACTAGCCCTATACTCAAAGCCGCTACTGTTTATACTCAAGGTGCCGTTTGGAATTAAAGTATAGGTAGTATTGTCGTTATTAGAAAGTACTCATTTCATTAAAATAAAGGAGCTATCATCATGAAAAAAAAACTTACTCATTATCGTTATCCTTTTCGTGCTATTGACAGTTGCCTTCTTCTCATTTGATAAATTTGACAGATTTAACCCATTATTAAAAAAAGAAACCTCTTATGCCATCGTTAAATTAAACACGCAATACTATCAAGATTTATCCATTTATTCTAAACAAGGAGAAAAACGCAGTTATAAAGTGTCATTTAATGGGTATAACCCTTCTGAACAATATGTAAAACTAAAACATAAAGGTACATACGTTGAACATATAGAATATATCATCAAACAATCTTTCCCATCATTAAAATGATTAAAAATAATATTTC
Source organism: Staphylococcus saprophyticus subsp. saprophyticus ATCC 15305 = NCTC 7292 (assembly GCF_000010125.1). Taxonomy (NCBI): domain Bacteria; kingdom Bacillati; phylum Bacillota; class Bacilli; order Caryophanales; family Staphylococcaceae; genus Staphylococcus; species Staphylococcus saprophyticus. Next base: position 329,301 of record NC_007350.1, on the reverse strand, counting down.
CAATAAAATATTTAACTTTAACAAAAGGTACTTCTCCCCAGTTTTATCAATTAAATATAAGTTTCCAATAACATTAAGCAATCAAAATGAGTCAGAAATCAGATTTTCTAATATAGATTTTTTAGTCCCATCCTGCGAACGATGACTAGAAAATGAAAAAGAGTCTGAAACATTTATGTTTGTCCCAGACTCATTGTCTTATTTTTTCCATTTCTATATTTATGAAGTAATATAATCTCCACCATTAACATGAATCACTTGGCCAGTGATATACGAACTATCCGCATAGGAAGCTAAAAATACATAAGAAGGCGCAAGTTCTGCTGGCTGTCCTCTTCTTTCCATTGGTGTTTCTCCACCTTGATTTTCCACTTTATCTTCAGAAAATGTAGCTGGTATCAGTGGTGTATAAATAGGACCTGGTGCCACAGCATTGACTCGTATGCCTTTGCTCATTAAAGTTGTCGCTAGTGAACGCGTAAATGCAACAATTGCCCCTTTAGTAGCTGAATAATCAATTAGGTGTGCAGATCCTCTATAAGCTGTAACACTCGTCGTGTTAATGATTGCGTCACCTTCTTTTAAATGTGGTACCGCTGCTTGAGATAAAAACATCATTCCAAATATATTTGTTTCAAAAGTTTCTTTGATTTGTTCAGGTGCGATATCTTCAAAATGATCTTGTGGAAATTGAACACCACCGTTGTTTACTAAAATATTCAATTCTCCGAAATCAGCAACGACCTTTTCAATTAATTTTTGTGAATCTTCGACTTTTTTTAAATCATGGGCGTACGCTTTTGCAGTAACACCTAAAGATGATATTTGTTCAACGACCGCTTCAGCATCTTCATGCTCATCATAGTATCCAATCGCTACATTAGCACCCTCTTTTGCATAAAGCACTGCGATAGCACGTCCTATACCAGAGTCACCACCCGTTATTAATGCAACTTTACCTTTTAACTTGCCACCACTTTTATAACTTTCCATTTCCGTTATTGGTTGTGGGTTCATATCTTTCTGTATACCTGGCTGTCTATCTTGTGTGTATCCTTTTATTTGCTTATGAAATTCTAATAAATTCATTAACTATACACCTCTCTGTTATAATCTCTATCCATTTATAGATACCACTTTATTCTTATGACAAACATGAATGGCACAACATAAATTCTAGACAGACTATGTGCGTTATACAAAAAACACTGTAACGATATACGCTACAGTGTTCTAAATAAAAACCAATGCTATTATATTTAAATTGAATGTCTGACGATACGGCTTGAATGTACAAAAGCCATTACTGCAAAAATACCATAAACAATTGAATAGGCAATCATGACGATATAAATAGGAGTCATCGTTGAACCACCCATAAGAAACATAAAGGCTTTTGCTGCAAAGTAAGCATGTAATAATGAAACAATGAGTGGTAGACCAAAGTTGAATATCACTTTAAGTCCAAGCCCTTTCAGCATATCTTGATGTGTATAACCAATCTTACGTAGAATACGGAAGTTAGGAATTTCATCTTCGGTTTCATCCATTTGTTTGATATAAATGATACATCCTGCCGCCACTAAAAATGCTAATCCTAAAAATGCAGTAACAAATAGTAGAATTCCTACAGAATCATTCATATCTTGTCGCTGTGTTTTTTGAGATTGTATGTCTGGATTAATGGATTTAGCAATTTTATTTGCCGCTTTCCAATCACTTTGTTTTTCCAAATTATATCCATATTGATGTTTGGTTTCTACAGCACTTTGTTTCAATTGATTATATTTATCTTCACTAACAATAAGTACCGGTCCAGCATAGCTCACTTCACTACTGAAATGGACATCTTCATTACTGTCTATAACCTTAATTGATTGATCCGGTTTACTTTTCAGTTTAATAATACCTTGATCATTATGTTGTGCAAATCCACCTGCAGCTGCTAAATTAGTTATCTTAGCTTTGTTTCCAGTAATGTCTTTATCTTTAAAATATTGATTACTCGTAATAAACATTTCAGTTGGCATCATATTGCCAGTGCCTCCACTTTCCTTGAAAAAGCTATCCTTCGTCACTTTCACTCTCTCTAATTCTTTATATTGTTCATCGTAACCAATATGCGCCTCATCTAATTTATTTTCGAACGCTTCTGCTTGTTTTTGTTCTGTGAAATTAAAATCTTGTGGAGAACTCAACTTCACATTGTCATCAATCGTTGCTTTGCTAATTGCACCAAAGCATAATACTGTCACTGTCACTGCAGATATTGTGGCAATAATTGTTAAAGATAACGCATTCTTTTTCATTCTATGCATAATTGAAGAAGTAAATACAACATCTGTAATGGACACTTTACCATGTTTAGCATTTTTGATTGTTTTAAAAATAACTGATACTGAACTTCTGAAGAATAGATATGCGCCTACAACTGTTAAGAACAGAATGATAAATGGTGTGAACATCATACCACTTGCAAATTTACCAAACATTTCTGTAGACATATAGTAACCAAAGATAATCATAGCGATACCCAAAATACCAGATATGACTTCAGCAATTGAAATATTATTTTTAGTTGCTTCTGATTTTGAACTATCGTTCATCATTGATAAAATACTGCGTTTTCGTAAAAAGATAAAACTTTGTATCATAATTAAGCACATTGCTACAATAACGAGTAATACAGTTTGTGTAACTGCTGGAAATTGGAATGTTAATGATACGCTTGTACTAATATCCAATATTTTAAGTACAATCATCAGTAGAATTTTCGATCCAAAAACACCTACGATAATACCGATTACACTTGTCACTAAGAACATAGCGATTTGTTCAATCAAAATCATGCGTAAAATATTAGATCTCGTAAGCCCAATGAGTTGGTATAATGCAAATTCACGTGTACGTCTTTTAACAAATAACTGATTTGCGTACATTAAAAAGACGATAATAATAACGAATAAAAAATATGAACCAACGACAGAGCCTTTTTTAATGATGCCTATAGAATTCGCGTTATTGATACTATCTGTATATTTTAATGTAACAAAGCTAAAATATAATACAATACTCACAATGAGCGAAAATATATACATCGCATAGTGACGTAAATTTTGTCTTAAATTTTTAAGAACAATTTGATTAAAGCTCATGTGCCACACCACCTAAGGCTGTTTGCATATGAATGATATTTTTATAAAATGCTTGATTCGTATCTTCACCTTGGTAGACCTCTGAATGAATATTGCCATCTTTCAGCATGATTACTCTATTTGAGTAACTCGCTGCAACAGGGTCATGTGTCACCATAACGATTGTCGCATTCATGTTTTTATTAAGATCTTCAAGTCTATGCAATAAGTCTTGCGCACTTTTAGAGTCTAACGCCCCTGTAGGTTCATCCGCGAAGATAATTGCTGGTTTATGGACTGATGCACGCGCTGCAGCAGTACGTTGTTGTTGACCACCAGAAATTTCATTAGGATATTTATCTCCAAGTTCTTGAATACCTAATGCTTCTGTCACTTCTTTATAATTTTTTTCTTTTTCTTCTTTTGACATTTTTTGAATTGATAGAGGCAACATAATATTTTCTTTAACTGTCAGTGTATTTAAGACACTATAATTTTGGAAAATAAAACCGACTTCTTTTTTTCTAAAGTCTGCCAATGCTTTATTACTCATTTCATTCAATTTGTGACCATTGATTTCAACTGTTCCACTGGTAATATAATCAATAGAACTCAATACATTTAACAAAGTTGTCTTTCCTGATCCAGACGGTCCCATAATAGAAACAAATTCACCTTTTTCTATTGAGAATTCAATCCCTTTTAATACTTCTTGTTGACGATGTCTGTTTCCGTAACTTTTCGTTAGTCCTTCTACTTTCAATATAGACAAGCCGCTCACTCCTTAATTACTGTATAGTCATAGCTTAACGAATCTCAATTCTTTTTTCGTTTGTTTCAACTAACAAATATTTCCATTTAAATGACAAACCTGTCACATATATAAAAAGTATTTTATTCAAATCTTAAAATGCTCAATTATATCTTATGATATAATAGCTAAGTTCAATTTTAAATAAGGAGTACAAGAGATGTTAAATAAATTAAAAAGTGAATGGCTAACTGCACCAGGCACCAATGTTTTAGCTGGTATTGTTGTTGCATTAGCGCTCATTCCAGAGGCCATTTCGTTCTCAATTATTGCTGGTGTGGATCCCATGGTCGGTTTATATTCTTCATTTATTATAGCAGTGGTCATTTCCTTTGTAGGGGGCAGACCAGCTATGATATCTGCTGCTACCGGTTCTGTCGCATTAGTAATTGTTCCTTTAGTCAAAGATCATGGCGTCCAATATTTGCTTGCTGCGACAATACTAATGGGTATCATACAAATCATTTTCGGTATTTTAAAAATAGGAAGATTAATGAAATTCATTCCAAATTCTGTCATGATTGGATTCGTTAATGCACTAGCTATTATGATTTTCATGACCCAAATCAAACATATCTTTGGTATTTCTATCCCAACTTATTTATTTGTTATCTCTACCCTACTTATTATTTACTTGCTACCACGCGTATTTAATAAAGTACCCGCACCACTTGTTGCAATTATACTACTAACCATAACGTATTTAATTACCGGTGCAAAAGTTGAGACTGTGGGTGATTTAGGTGCAATTAATCGTTCATTGCCACAATTCTTTATTCCGGATGTACCATTCAACTTACAGACATTACAAATCATTTTTCCATACTCATTATCTATGGCGATTGTCGGTCTGGTAGAAAGTTTATTGACTGCTAGAATTGTGGATCAAGCAACAGATACATATAGTAGTAAAAATCAAGAATCACGTGGCCAAGGTATTGCTAATGTAGTAACTGGTTTCTTTGGCGCAATGGGTGGTTGTGCGATGATTGGTCAATCTGTCATTAATGTTCGATCAGGTGCAACGACAAGATTATCTACTTTTACTGCCGGTATATTTTTAATCATTTTGATTATCATCTTTGGCGACTGGGTTGTTCAAATTCCAATGCCTATTCTCGCTGCAATTATGGTTATGGTTTCAATTGGTACATTTGATTGGAGATCTTTTAAATTTATTAAAAAAGCACCTCGCACTGATGCATTTGTCATGATTTTAACAGTTGCGATTGTGCTAATCTCTAATAACCTAGCTCTAGGTGTTATCGTCGGTGTCGTTGTGAGTGCACTTTGTTTTGCAACAAAGATTTCAAACGTGGTTGTTACCTACGAAGAAGAGGACGACACCATTCATTATTATATTACTGGACAAATTTTCTTCGTATCTATTGATTCATTAATGAACCAACTTGATTTAGAATTAAGACATAAAACAATTTACTTAAATTTTAAAGATGCACATTTATGGGATGATTCTGCAGTAAATGCCATAGATACTTTAATAGATAATTATCATAAAAAAAACAATACAATTTACGTTCAGTATCTAAATAAAGATAGCCGTAAAATCGTAAATGAATTAAGTAAAGTGAATCAACAACATCTTTTATAAATATTTTCCAAGACTGAAGCATGATATACCTTAATTGGCATACGATGCTTCAGTCTTTTTTTAAACATTGTGTTTGACTTGTATACCTACTAGGGGTATATTATAAATATAAAACAAATGACTTAATCGTATATATCCAGCCATTTTATTTTAACTATAAGGAGGTCACAGCATATGACTGAACAGAAAAAGACGACCATTGGCATTACTGGAATGACATGTGCTGCCTGTGCCAATCGCATTGAGAAAAACTTAAATAAATTAGATGATGTAGAAGCAAATGTGAATGTTACAACTGAAAAAGCTACAATATCTTACAACCCAGAATCAACATCCGCAGATGATTTAACAAAAACCATAGAAAAAACAGGTTATGGTGTGTTAAATGAAACAGCTGAGTTAGATGTTATTGGCATGACGTGTGCAGCATGTTCTAACCGAATTGAAAAAGTATTGAATCGTACAGATGGTGTAGATCAAGCAACAGTCAATTTAACAACTGAAAATGCTACGATTTCCTATAATCCTAGTGCAACGTCTGTTGATGCATTAATTAAAAAAATACAAAAAATAGGTTACGATGCACAACCCAAAAAAGAGGTGGCCGAAAAAAGTTCACAAAAAGAATTAGAATTAAGAAGCAAATTAGTTAAATTAATCATTTCTGCAGTGTTGGCCGCGCCACTCTTGCTAACAATGCTTGTACATCTTTTCGGTATACAAATTCCATCTATTTTTATGAATCCTTGGTTCCAATTTATATTGGCAACACCGGTTCAATTTATTATCGGATGGCAATTTTATGTTGGAGCTTACAAAAACTTAAGAAATGGCTCAGCAAATATGGACGTACTCGTTGCATTAGGTACAAGTGCCGCCTATTTCTACAGTTTATACGAAATGGTCAAATGGCTATTTAATGCTAATGTGATGCCTCATTTATATTTCGAAACAAGTGCCGTATTAATTACACTTATTTTATTTGGTAAATATTTAGAAACTCGTGCAAAAACACAAACGACAAATGCATTAAGTGAATTATTGAATCTTCAAGCCAAAGAAGCGCGCGTTTTGCGGGACAATAAAGAACAGATGATACCGCTAAACGATGTGGTTGAAGGCGATTATTTAATTATTAAACCTGGTGAAAAAATACCTGTAGACGGTAAAATCATTAAAGGAAAAACGTCTATTGATGAATCGATGCTAACTGGTGAATCCATGCCAGTTGAAAAAGTGCAAGATGATAACGTTATCGGTTCAACTATGAATAAAAATGGTTCTATCACTGTTAAAGCTACGAAGGTAGGAAAAGATACTGCCCTCGCGTCTATTATTAAAGTTGTTGAAGAAGCACAAGGTTCGAAAGCACCGATACAACGTCTAGCCGATGTTATTTCAGGTTACTTTGTACCTATCGTCGTTGGTATCGCAGTACTCACTTTTATTATATGGATTGCATTCGTTCAACAAGGTCAATTTGAACCCGCATTAGTTGCCGCAATTGCAGTACTCGTCATTGCGTGTCCTTGTGCACTTGGTTTAGCAACACCTACATCAATCATGGTAGGAACTGGAAAAGCTGCAGAAAACGGTATTTTATTTAAAGGTGGCGAACACATTGAACGTACCCATCAAATCGATACCGTCGTACTTGATAAAACAGGTACGATAACCAATGGGAAACCAGTAGTCACTGACTTTGATGGTGATGAAGAAGCTTTGCAATTATTAGCTAGCGCAGAAAAAGGTTCAGAACATCCTTTAGCAGATGCCATTGTAAATTATGCCCAAACGATGAATATTAAATTATTAGATACAACTGATTTCGAAGCGGTACCTGGGCGCGGTATTAAAGCAAATATATCTGGCAAAAATTTAATTGTTGGTAACCGTCAATTTATGAACGACGAAAATGTCGATATAAAAGATTCAGAAGACATCATGACTCAATTTGAAAAATCTGGTAAAACAGCAATGTTAATTGCAATCAATCAAGAATATAGAGGGATGGTTGCCGTTGCAGATACAGTCAAAGACTCAACTGCTACTGCAATTAAACAATTACATGATCTCAATATTAAAGTCGTCATGTTAACCGGTGACAATGAACGTACAGCACAAGCTATTGCCAATGAAGTTGGTATCGATACAATCATTGCCCAAGTATTACCAGAAGAAAAAGCAGCAAAAATCAAATCACTCCAAACCCAAGATAAAACCATTGCGATGGTGGGTGACGGCGTTAACGATGCACCAGCACTCGTACAAGCCGATATTGGTATTGCTATTGGTACTGGCACAGAAGTCGCTATTGAAGCCGCAGATGTTACAATTCTAGGCGGTGACTTATTATTAATACCTAAAGCCATTAAGGCAAGTAAAGCAACCATACGCAATATTCGCCAAAACTTATTCTGGGCATTTGGTTATAATGTTGCAGGTATACCTATCGCCGCACTTGGTTTGCTCGCACCATGGATTGCTGGTGCAGCCATGGCTCTAAGTTCTGTTAGTGTAGTAACAAATGCGTTAAGATTAAAACGTATGAAATTATAAATGATATATAATACAATCATACGACTTTATGAGGAGGTGATTTATATGGCTACAGAAACAATTCAAGTAGAAGGCATGAGCTGTGACCATTGCAAACATGCTGTAGAAACTGCATTAACTGAGCTTGATGGTGTATCAACAGCTGACGTTAGTCTAGAAGCCGGTAATGTTAAAGTAGATTTTGACGATGACAAAGTTACAATGCCTCAAATGAAAGACGCAATAGAAGACCAAGGTTACGATGTTAAATAAATATAAAAGAAGGGACGCTTAGTCATTTAAGCGCCCCTTCTTTTATATATTTAATTTACTCTTAAACGCGTGTCACCTGTTTTTATGACTTCCATCGTTGCATCTAATGCATCAACAATTAAATTTTCGACAGCGGCATCTGTATAAAATGCAATGTGTGGTGAAACAATGACATCTGGTCGTTCAATCAATTGCTTTAACATATCATCATTAAATGCTGTATGACGTTGATCACTAGGGAACAAGCCTTTTTCACCTTCATACGTATCTAATGCTGCACCTTTTATCAAACCTCGATCTAAAGCATCGATTAATGCACTTGTTTTCACAATTGTACCTCGAGCACAATTAATAAATACAGAACCTGGTTTAAATTCATTGAATAAAGTTTCATCAAACAAATAATCATTTTCCTTACTAGCTGGAATATGTACTGTTACGATATCTGCATTTTGGATTGCTTCATTGATGGTACTTGCATAAGTTAAAAAGCTTCTATAATCATCATTAGGTGCAATGTCATAAGCCGTTACTTCAGCGTCAAATCCTTGCGCAAATATCTTAGCAACAATTGAACCAATGCGACCTGTTCCAATGACAGCAACTTTCAAGTCTCTAATAGAACGTGATAATATATCCGGTTGCCACCTAAAATCATATTCAGCAGTTTTTTGTTGAATGTCATTATAATTACGAACTAGATTGAGTGCTTGTGACACAGTATATTCCGCAATTGAATGTGGTGAATAAGAAGGTACATTACTAATAATCAAATTATATTTTTCCGCCAATTCAAAATCATAAATATCAAAGCCAGCACTACGTTGAGCAATTTGTTTAATCCCAAAATCATGTAATTGCTTATAAATGGTTTCGTCCAATGGTATTTGTTGCGAAATAGACACACCATCAAATCCTTTTACACGTGAGACAGTTTCACATGTTAATAAATCTTCATCTAAATCGACTTCTACTTTATGCTTATTAGACCAAGCTTCAATGAAAGCTTTATCCTCATTTCTAACGCCAAAAAGTTTTATACGCGTCATGTTAGCATCCCCTTTAAAATTAATGTTATTCATACAGATGTCTCAGAGATTGGATTCTCTCGGCAGCTACTTTCAATTGCTCATCATCAAGCGCTAATGATATACGCACATAGTTTTTACCATGTTCACCAAACGGAATACCCGGTGCAACAAGTATGGATTGCTCTTGTAATAAATAGTCAACAAATGATTCCCCATCAAAATTTGGCGGCGTTTTTAGCCACAAGAATATACCACCTTTCATCGGTTCAAATGGAATATTTTCTTCCTTTAACTTCGCTTCAAAAGTATCCCTACGTTGTTTGAAAATATTACTTTGTTCGTCCAAGAAATCATCATAGTGATTCAATGCATAGGTCGCTGCATCTTGTAACGCACCAAACATACCCGCATGCGTGTGTGTGTGATATTTTTTCAACGCTTGAATCATATCTTTATTGCCTACTGCAAATCCAACTCTAAAACCGGACATATTATATCCTTTAGATAATGAAAATACTTCAATCGCTAAATCTTTTGCACCTTCTGTTTGTAAAATACTCGGATTTTTATGATCAAACCCAAATGCACTGTACGCAAAATCATGAACTATTTTAGTCTTTGTACCTTTAAATTGCGCTACAGCCTCATCAAATACAGCTTGTGTAGCTACTGATCCAGTAGGATTATTTGGATACGTTAAATAGACTAATCGCGTATTTTTCAATATATCCCTATCCACTTTATCCCATTGAGGCAAGTAATATGGTGGTTCTAATACGAGCGGTTGTGGATGTGCATCAGCTAATAAGACACCCGCCTTATAATCTGTATAACCTGGATCTGGTAGTAGTACATTTTCACCAGGATTAACAATACAAGATGGTAAAGCTACCAAACCATTTTTAGTTCCGTACAAAATACAGACTTCATCGTCTTTATCTAACACGACATCATATTGCCTTTGATAAAAATCTACAATCGCTTGTTTAAAAGTCTCTTTACCATGAAATGCTACATACTTTTGATTATTAGGCTCTCGCAATGCATCTGTAAAACAATCAATAATCCCTGTTGGTGTTTCTCCATCTGGTATACCTACCGCCATATTAATTAAAGGTAACGGCCCATGTTCAACAGGCTGCCCCATCGTTTTTGCAAAATAACTATCTGGTACTTGTGCTAATCTATCCGAAATCACCATCAAAGTCCTCCTAATAAAAAAACTATATACCTACGAAAGTGGCATATAGTTTACATGTCACCTATCTTTCAAGTAGTATTACTTGTTGGACGAAGCACAGTACTTCTTTACAAAGTCTGTTGCTGAAGCTTCACAGGGCCAATTCCCTCAACTTCTCTGGATAAGTTTTGCTTTTAAATTACTATTAATTTTATCAGAATATTCAAACATGTCAATGCAAAAAAAGAGCGACTCTAAAGAGTCACTCTTTGTCTATATAATTAAATCTTACCAAGCAACCCATGCTCCAGCACCTTGGTTATTATAAACTTCAACAGCTTTATCCATTTGATCTTGAACTGACATACCTGCATGTTCACCATGGCCTAATAATTGGAATAATCCGTATGCACCTGATGAAGCATTAACAGCATTTGCGTTACCGCCACTTTCACGTTGGATAACACCTTTCCATTGTGAAGCTGATACACCAGTACGTTCTGCCATTTGATTAGCAATTGCATCAATACTTGATGTTGATGTTGTAGTTGTTGTAGTTGTTGATTTAGTTGAAGTACTTGTTTGTGCAGTTTGAACGTTTGTGTTAGATGAAGCTTTAGGCGCTTCAACAGCTGCTACTTCAGTGTTACTTGATTGTTGTTGTGTACGAACTTCGTTAGCTGAAGTTTCGTTAGTGTGTGTAGTTGCTTGAGCAGTTACATCTTGGATAGTGTTAGAAGATGCACTTTGAGCACCTGCAGTTGTATAATTCCATGACCAAGTTTGGCCATCAGAAGTGAAAGTATATTCGTTTCCACCTAATACGAAATCATAGTTATACGCACCAGCGTGTAATGGTTTTTCATTTAATTGCTCTGGGTTGTTTTGAGCTAAGTCAGCTAAATGCGCTTGGTCGATATTTTCTTCTGATGCATGCGCTTGATTGTGATCAGCTGTTGCTGCATATCCTGTTACACCTAATGCTACTGCTAATGATGATGCTAAAATTGTTTTCTTCATAATAAAAAAATCCTCCAATTAATTTCTTTTTAAGTTAAATTATATTTTCGTTAAATTATTTATCGTATGTGCTGAAATCTTTTAAATTTAATGTCTTATCTTTTCGCCACAAATAATATACCATAAATTTCGTTCAGTTATATTACACTTACTTAACAAAACGTTACAAATCAAATTCCACTTTGTAACATTACGACATATTTGTTTTATTTTGTAATGCTAAATAACTATTGATAGATAAAAGGATATTATATGAGTATATGATATAAAGCGATTAAATAAATTTACATTTAAGAAAATCATATATTCTGAAATATTACAAATCACACTTTTGTTACATAACTGTAAAATAACAAAAAGACAAAAAAATTATATTTTGGAGTAAAACTTGCAAATTTTTTTGTTTAAATTAAAAAAAGACCACTGATGGGTGGCCTTTTTTAATCATTTTATATTTTTTTATGTAACGACAACCTTATGCTTTATTACAAAATATGACACACATTTTAAGCAAATTGTGTAACCTTACGCTAAGAACTTGAAGATTTCTCTATCATATATTTTCAATATCTTCATATATAACGTATTAATTAAATACCCCATAACAAATGGTACGACAAAAAATGCAATAAACACAAAAACTAAATTCAATATTATTGAATGTTCCATAAATCTAAAAGCACTGATCGGTCCAACTAGTCCGATAATACCAAAACCAGCTGATTCCTTTGTACCTCCAATACCAATTAACCCACCAACTAAACCTGTAATAAGCGCATTGGTAAAAATAGGTAACAATATAATAGGATGTCTGACCATATTCGGAATCATCATTTTGACGCCACCTAAGAATATCGTAAGTGGTACACCCGCTCTATTTATTTTAAGTGTGCCTGCTACTAATGCACCTTCACACGCAACAATACCTAGTGAAGCTGAACCTGCAGCTAAGCCATTGATACCAATAGCTAAAGCAGTCGCAACTGTGGAAATTGGTGAAATAATAATAAAGCTAAACACTAATGCAATGAGCATTGACATAAGGACTGGCTGCAACTCAGTAAAAGAATTTACTAAGTTCCCAATACCTGTTGTAATCATTTGGATATATGGTAAGGTAAATACACCAATTACACTTGCGATGACCCCCACAATGGTAGGTAAAATAATTAATGTCAGACTGCCAAATTTTTCTCCTACTAATAATATTAAAAATACTGCAATCGCTGCAGTAAGCATTGTATTAATTAAATCTCCAACTCCAACTAATAACCACACGCCATCTTTGAATTGTGCTGCGCCGCTTCCTACAAATGCAGAGCTAGCTACGACTGCAGTTGCTAATGGGCTTAGTTTGAAACGCATGGCAATTAAAGCACCTACTAATAAAGGAACTGTAAATTGAATACTTTCCACAACTTGCAATAAAGTTGTAAATACTGAAGATTTTGGTGCAAAAAGTTTAAATAATTCTCCCAAGATCGCATTAGGAATTAAACCTGCAACAATAGCAATTGCTACACCTGACAGAACATTATATAGAAATTGTTTTGGACTTACTTTAATCATAGAAGTTCCCCCCTAAGCTGAAATAGAATACTACCATATCATATTTTCTTAATTTTCAGAATATTTATTTTGTATTATTTTTCACTTTTACTAAATTCATCACAGGGGTGATTTCATTTAGTAGCAAACACAAAACATTGGAGGAACTCGACTTTCTAAAAATCGCATCCTATATCAAGCTAATTTTAAGTGTTTTCTAAAACGATATATATCAAACTAGCGAGTCTAGGACATAAATAGTGGTCCTAAACTCGCTTACATTTAGGCATTAGCAGATAGTTGAATTGAAAATGTAAATCCTCTCGTATTTAAAGAAACTAATTTTTTCATTTTTATGGAAACGTGTCGTACTGATACATAAGCCAAAACTTAGATATGCCACATAAAAATGCTAGTAAGACTTATCCATGAGCTTTAACTTAATCATCCTTGCCTTAATTGCATAGGTAGAACTAAGAAATCTCTATTAGAAATTTTGATTTCTGTTCTACTCACACTTTTTATATCGTCATTTTTATTTATCCATTAATTCTGTTGTTAACACTAACCCCTGTGTATCCGTTTCAAAAAATTCTAGCTTTTGTAATGAATTATTTTCAGGTAAGTGTTTATTAAATTGATGCCAAATCCAAATCGCAATATTTTCTGCTGTTGTATTCATCTCTGGCAATGTTTCATTCACAAGTTGACCATCAATATAAGGCGCTATTTCTCTTTCATACAGTTTATCTACTTCATTAAAATCCATAGCTAGACCATATGCATCAATGCTAGATAATATTTCTATATTGAACTTATATGTTTGGTTTTCTAAATCTTTATGCACAGTTTGAGTAAAATAAATTCTATTATCACATGTAAATTCATAATAATTTTTTATTAACACTTCACCCTCTTTATATCGAAAATGGTCAGGTGGTTGAATATGATCAAATTTAGACATTAACATCACTCCTATTTCCCTTTTTATTTATATACCCATTCCTGTTCCTTCTATAATATAACTATGTTTTCAAATTTCATTTAACGGTAATAATATGATTGATACTAAATGATTTTCAGGGAGGCAGTAGCATGACAATTGAAATACAACGCATTTATGAAAATAATCAGAGCGAAGGTACGCGTATACTTGTAGATCGTGTTTGGCCTAGAGGCATATCAAAAGAAGACGCAAATTTAGATTTTTGGTTAAAAGAGCTAGCGCCAACTACCGAATTAAGAAAATGGTTCAATCACGATCCCAAATTATATGCTGCTTTTAAAGAAAAATATGCCAAAGAATTACGTGACAATGAATCACAAAAAGAAGCCTTTGAAAAATTAAAATCTATCATTTCTAATACTGAGAATGACGTCATCTTATTATTTGCAGCAAAAGATGAACAGCACAATCAAGCAGTTGTGCTTCAAGACTTATTAAATTAAGAGGTAATTTATGAATACATGGCAAATTTCCGTTCAAGATGCATGCGTACAAACGCTAATTAAACAAGATGCCACACTTGCGCAGTTAATTAACCAGATAGGAGATTTACAGATTCAGACGCGCGCAGACCCGT